>JAEUIL010000747.1 GCA_016794255.1 Planctomycetaceae bacterium
AGCCAATAGTTGCCCAACGTGGGATCGCCGCCGCCGTTCACGGGCAAATGCCGCGGACCGAGGAACGCCCCGTGCTGATAGAAACCCAATCGCGAACTGTATGATTCCGGAATGCAGACATACGACGGTACGCCGGGCTGGTTCGGACCGCGTAGTTGCGACACGACCGCGCCTTGGCACGGATGTTGTTGGCCGCGCTCACGGGCCATCAGCAGCGGCATCCCGGTTTGCACCCAATGCGAGGCGTCGTCATGCACCGCGTGTTCGTGATGCAGCGAGCGGATGATCGAAAACCGATCGGCGACTTGCGCCAGTCGCGGCAGTTGCTCGCTGATCCGCAGGCCGGGGAGTTTGGTTTCGATCGAGCCGAAAGGTCCGCGGACCATTTCGGTCGCGTCGGACTTGGGATCAAACGTCTCGTGATGCGACGGCCCACCGGCCATCCAAAACAGAATCACGGCCGTGTCGCGCTGTGGATTCTTCGCGGCCGCTTGGAGCGCGCGATGAGCGAGCAGGTCGGGCAACGTGAGCCCACCCAGGCCGAGCGACCCGATCTTCATAAAACTCCGCCGCGACACGCTCCCTGATTGCGACCAAGTGCGTCCACGAAGTTCCAGCATGGCGAAGGTCCTCGGTCACGAGCCGGTGGGAGATGCTTGGGGAGGGGGGGCGTGCCCTGATTCTAAGATCGGCGGGGGGCAGGCTCAAGCTGAATTGCGAGCGGCGCGAGGAGGGAGAATGACCAAGGTCCAATGCCCAAAGAATGACCAAGCACCAAGAACTTAGCACCAACTCGGTCATTGGTCATTGGTACTTCTTTGGTCATTGGCACTTGGGCCTTGACTCTTACCACCCTCGTCGCTCGGCAGCAGATGCACGAGCATGCCGATGTCGCTGCCGTCGCTAGCGCCGCCACGGGCGGGTTGAGCCATGTTCGCATCGGCTAAGGCGAAGTCGGCGGGCTGTAATTCATGCGGCGGACGGTCGACGGCGGGCAGACCACGCCACTTCACTTGATCGGTTTGCGGTAGCAACTCACCCTGGGCACCCCAATGATCGCACCACTGCTCATAGGTGAACTGGCGCACTTGCGTCGAGTTGGTGACATCGGTCACACGCCAGAACACCGTACGATCAAAGCCGAGATAGAAGTTACGCTCGGCCGACCACGTGAGTTGCTTCTGAAACACATCGGCCGGGTCGACTCGCTGCTGATCGATGAGCATGCCCGGCTCGGTCGCACGCAGGATGCTGTCGCGACAATCGATGGCCGTTTCGAGCACATAGGGCGTTTGAATCGTGTGCTGGAACCGACACAAACCTTGGCCGAGCGACGCAGTCAGATGCCGCAGACTCAGCCGCAAACGACTATCCTGTCGCGGCATCACTTGCCCGCCAAGCACGGTGACCAGATTCTCCGACGTTGCCAGCAGGCCGTTGTTCCAGTTGAAGTCGATCGCCTGCAAGTCGCTCACCTTGAGAAAGGTCGCTTCGCCCCGGGCAATGCAATGTTCGAGCGAGATTGTCGGACTAGCATCGCCGGACGACTCTTCCGACATCATCGCCTCGGCCCCGGTCACGGCTCGGACGTGAATCATGCTCACGTCGGGATGTTGAGCCTGACCGCCGCGGAGATGATTGCGAACCGTGAGCGTGCAGGACTTGAGTTCGAGCAAGTCGGCACGTTGCGCCGCGATCAGCGACCAATCGTCGGCCGGCACATCGCGCGGCGAGGGGACATCGAGCTGCAAGGCGATCTGCGACAACGTCACGCGTCCGCCCAGCACGTTGAGCATCGATCGGGCGTAACGCAATGGATCGGCGTCGCTCGGTCGAAAGGCGACGATCGGCTCAAAGTTGTCACCGGCGCGAATCGTGAGCCGCCGGTTCTTCAATTCGATCGGCCGTTCTTCGCGGAGGCCGTGATAACGGAGCTCGATCACATCGCCGTTCTTCGCCGCGGCACAGGCCGAGCGGAGGGTGGCGAACTGCTGCGGACCTTTGGGCTCGGCGGTCACGACCAGCAACCCATGCCGCAAGACTTCCGCGACGGCGGTGGCTGTGGGTGATATGCTGACGGCCGTGGTTGGCGGCGAGCCGGGAATTGTCGGCGTTTCCGGAGTCTTCGCGTTGCTGCCCATCGTCGAGCCGGGCAGGGGACCGGATATCGGCGACGTCAGCGTTTTCGGCAGCTTGGTATCGGTCGTGGGGGGCGGAGTCGCGGCATCGGGCTGTTCCGCCGGATCTTGCATCGGCTGCGGGCCGACGGGCGTGGTCAGCAACGTTTGCGGCGAAGACGTGAGATGCTCGGCGATGTTGACCGCCGGCGACAATCGCGCGGCGAGTTCAATGCCCAGCACCATCACGAAGAGCGTGGCGACCGGTGCGACCCAAGCGAGGTTGCGATCCCACCAGGCACCAAAGCCGGTCGGAGCCGCGAGTGGCGTCGGCACGCCGAGATTGGTGAAGGCGAGTCCGAGCCGCTCACTCAACCGATGCAAATCGGCGATCAGATCGAGCGGGCCCTGATAGCGTTTCTGCGGGTTCTTGGCCAAGAGACGTGCGACGATCTGCGCCAGCTCGTCGGGCACGTCAGCGTTGAACTCACGCGGATCAGGGGGCGCGTCGCTGTTGTGTTGCAGCAGTTTTTGCAACACGGTCCCCTCGGGAAACGGCGGGCGAGCCGTGAGCATGAAATAAAGCGTGCAGCCGAGCGAATAGAGATCGCTGCGCACGTCGGCATTGCGGGGGTCACGCGCCTGCTCGGGCGAAATATAGTCGAACGTGCCAAGGGTCACGCCGCTGGCGGTGAGGTCGTTCGTCCCTTCGACATCGTGCAGCCGAGCGAGCCCCATGTCGACGAGCTTGGCCATGCCGTCGGAGGTGATCAGCACGTTGGACGGCTTGATGTCGCGATGGACCACATCGCGGCGATGCGCGTGATCGAGTGCCTTGGCGACTTGCCAGGTGTAGCTGATCGCGTCGGCCACCGGCAACGGGCTGCCGCGCTGCTCGACGAGTTGCCGCAGGTTGACACCTTCGATGAACTCGAAGACGATGTAGCTGAGCCCTTTGTCCTCGCCGACATAGTAGACTCGGGCGATGTTTTCGTGATCGAGCCGGGCGGCCGACTGGGCTTCGTTGCGAAACCGGCGTCGGTTCTCCTCTTCGTTCCCCTGGTCGCGCGGCAGCACTTTGAGCGCCACCTCGCGGTTGAGCAGCGTGTCGCGAGCCCGGAAGACCGCCCCCATCCCGCCGCCGCCGACAAAATCGACGAGCTCGAAATGATCGAGCCGTTCGCCGGCCAACAGCCGTCCCAACTCCATGGGCCGACTCGGCTTCAAGCTCGGGGCGCTGCCGACGGACAGCCGGTTGGAGATGATCGTCACCTCGTCCAACGACGGTTCGACGACACGGCCTGAGCCGCTGCCGGAACTGCCGGTCGAATCCCCTGCCGAGAGCGGCAAAGGTTCGTGGACGTGGTGACTCGAAGCCATGGAGTGCCGCACCTAAGACGTTTGAGAAGCGTCTGACACCAACTCCCGTCGGCCGGGAAACAGGTCCCCCGACCACGGGCCAACACCAAGTTGTCGATTGAACGAATGTTCAATGGGGAAAAGCAATTGCGGCTCGCGGCCACGTTTTTATGGTAAGCCCGGTCGACAAACCGGTCAACGAAATTTGCCGGGGACTCACCGATCAACCACCCATTATGGGTGTGCAGATGAGCTGCGAGTCGGAACCACGCGTCATCAGGAATCTAATCGCCCGTCCGAGCGAAATTATTCGCGCCGGGGCCAAGAATCTGCGGCGGACGCCGGCCGGCGCTTTGTCGGCGAGACGGGGGAGCTTATAGTGATCGCGACTTATGGTTCGTTTCCCACCCCCGCATCCCGCTCAGGATCCCCATCATGCGTGTCCCGTTTCATTGGCTGACGCTAGCAGCTTCGCTGACAGCGGTCTTGGTTCCCCAATTCGTGCTGGCCGAGGTCAAATTGCCCTCGGTGATCGGCAATTCGATGGTGCTGCAACGCCAAGCCCCGGTGCCCATCTGGGGTTGGGCCGACGCGGGTGAAGAAGTCACGGTCGAGTTCGCGGGCCAAACTCAAAAGGCGACGCCCGACGCCAACGGCAAATGGATGGTCAAACTCGCCGCTTTGGAAGCGAACGCGACCGGCCAAGAGATGGTGATCCGCGGCAAGAACACGATCAAACTGACTGACATTCTCATCGGCGAAGTGTGGCTCTGCTCGGGCCAGTCGAACATGGAGTGGAGCGTCGCGCAGTCGAACAATCCGCAAGAAGAAGCATCGGCGGCGAATCACCCGCGAATTCGCCACATCAAGATCCCGCATGTACCGGCTCAGACGGCTCAAGAGAACGTGAACAGCTCGGGCTGGCAAGTTTGCTCGCCGCAGACCGTGCCGAGCTTTACCGCCGTGGGTTATTACTTCGGCCGCGAGTTGATGAAGGAACTGGATGTGCCGGTCGGATTGATTGGCTCGAACTGGGGCGGCACACGGATCGAGCCGTGGACTCCGCCGGTGGGTTTTGAGCAACTGCCCGATTTGAAGGAACGGGCCACCGACATGGAGCCGATCGCCAAACGTTTGGCCTCGCTGCCCACGAAGAACAAGGTGGTCGACAAGAACGACAAGACCAAAGTCACCGAGGTGATCAATCATCAGTCGCCGCTGGCGCTGTACAACGGCATGATCCATCCGCTGGTGCCTTACGGCATTCGTGGGGCGATTTGGTATCAGGGTGAATCGAATAACGGCGAAGGAATGCTGTATTTCGAGAAGATGAAGGCCTTGATCCAGGGTTGGCGCACTGTGTGGAACAACCCGACGATGCCGTTCCTGTTCGTGCAGTTAGCCCCGTACAACTACGGACCGCCGCGTGCCGAGCACTTGCCGGGCATTTGGGAGGCGCAGACCGCGTCGCTCGCGATTCCTCACACCGGCATGGCCGTCACGACCGACATTGGCAACGTGAAAGACATCCATCCCAAAAACAAGCAAGAAGTCGGTCGCCGCTTGTCGCTCTGGGCGCTCGCCAATACGTACGGCAAGAAGGGGCTGGTCATCTCGGGCCCCTTGTACAAGTCGATGAAGGTCGAGGGGAACAAGGTTCGTCTGTCGTTTGACTATGCCGAGGGTGGCCTGAAGTCGCTCAACGACATGCCGCTCTCGCATTTCACGATCGCGGGTGACGACAAGCAGTTTGTCCCGGCGAAGGCCGAGATCGACGGATCGACCGTGGTCGTGTCGAGCGACACGGTTGCCGCTCCCAAGGCGGTCCGTTTCGGTTGGGATCAGTTAGCCGAGCCCAACTTCGCCAACAACGCCGGCTTGCCCGCCTCGCCGTTCCGGACCGACAAGTAGCATTCGGCGTGCGACGCTTGTACGTCGAGTAACCGTTGAAATTGGTTCATCAGCCCAGGTGGAGCCGCGAGCTTCACCTGGGCTTTTTTCATGCGCCGCGAGCGCGTTGTCTCAATCTGGACTGCGACGTGTCATCCATTCGATGACATTTTCAGGGCGACGAAAGCGATAGCTTTCGCAGTCGAAGATGAGCCGTTAACTGTTGATGGAAAAGGACTTGCGATCCCTAGTTGTGCGATGATTTCGGACTGCGGCACGCTCGCTGCTTAATACCCGATTGTGACCCGCGAGCCGTTCGCGGCAACGAATTGAGAGACTTCCAACCAGCGAGCCCGATCATGCATACGACCGCCAACAAACCGACGCCGCGCGAGGAACTGCATCAACTTCGCAAACAACTGCTCGAGAAGATTTTGAAGATCGAGAAGGAACGACGTCGCCCGAAGTAACGATTCTCGCTAAGGCAGCGAATCTCCCTAGACTTCCTACTTGAACCGAAGTGAAGTTGCCGTCATGTCCCCGATTTTTTCACCAGTCGCTGACTGTGAGATGCCGATCCTTGGACTGCACCCATCAGAGCAAGGATCGCGCATGATGCCAGCCGCTAGCACCATTACGAATCGCTCGAAGTCACGCCTCGCCAGCGACGAGCAACTCTGGGCCAAAGCGGAGGTCGAAACCGTGGATGACGCGGAAGAGAATTGCCCCGTCATCTGTGCCGACGAAATCTTCTTGGGCTCTTCCGGCGCGAAGAGTTTGCGCGTGGTCTGTTACGCCAACGGCATTCACGGCCGTTGGCAACGTCGGCGCGTGTCTTAGCGTCGAACTGGGCAAAAAGAGTATCCATCACGCTCCGCGTGATGGGCAGTAGTTGGACTCGTCACAGTCGCATGCGAGTTTGCGCAGCCACGATAGCGGTAATCTTAGACGATCACGCGGAACGTGATCGATACTATCGGGACTCTAGATCAATTCCCGCATCGGCTTGATGCCGTCGTCGACCAAGTTGCGGGGCGTGCCGCTGGCGTCGAAGACCCGCGGATGATTGCCGTCCATGCCGATGTTGTGATACAGCGTGGCGAAAATCTCTTGGAACTTCACCGGTCGGTCGGCCACGTACTCGCCCTTGCGGCTCGAAGCGCCAATGACTTGGCCGGTCTTCATACCACCGCCGGCAAGCATCGCACAATTCACCTGCGGCCAGTGGTCGCGGCTGTTGTTCTGATTGATCCGCGGCGTGCGGCCGAACTCGCCCCACACAACCACCGAGACATCGCGATCCAAGCCGCGCTCGTGCAGGTCGGTGACCAAGGCCGACAGGCCCATGTCGAGCCGTGGGAACTCTTCTCGCGACATCGGATAGTTCATCCCGTCGCTGCCGTGCCAGTCCCAACGGCTGTAGTTGAGCGACACAAACCGAGCACCGGCCTCGACGAGCCGCCGAGCGACGCAGAAATTCTCGATCATTCGCGGAGCGCCGTCGCGCTGGAAAGTTTCGTCGCTTGTCCCGTAGCGGGCCAAGATTCGCGGGTCTTCCTTGGTCAGATCCAAAGCGTCGGCCAACTTCGAATCGGCCAAGATACCGAGCGCCTGCTGCTGATAGTTGTCGAGGCCGACCATCGAACCGGTCGTGTCGATATCGCGGCGGAACTTGTCGAGCGAAGCCCGCAAGGCGTCGCGATCGCGGAGGCGTTCGAGACTCACGCCTTCGAGCACCATGCTCTCGGCTTTGCTGCGAGCCTTGGCACCGACCAAGTTGAACGGGTTATGCGCTACGCCGAGGAAACCGCCCGTGGCCGGTTCGCCCCAAGTGCGGTTGCCCGTGCGGTACATGAGCGCCAAGTGCGGCGGGACCGCGTCGTTGACCTTGCCCTGCACTTTGCTCACCCAAGCGCCCACGGCCGGAAAACCTCCCGGCGGC
>JAEUIL010000770.1 GCA_016794255.1 Planctomycetaceae bacterium
GGCTCACGAATTGATGACGCACAACTGGAGCTTGAAACACCTGCATCGCCAGATCGTGATGTCCGCGACGTACCAGCAGTCGTCGCAATGGCTCGCCGCCGCGGCGAAAGTCGACGCCGGCAATCGGTTGCTTTGGCGCAAGTCGCCGCAACGGCTCGATGCCGAGACGCTGCGCGACACGCTGCTCTGTGTGTCCGGTGCCCTGAACGAACGCGCCGGCGGGCCAGGGTTTTATGAGTTCACCACGTTCGTGCATAACTCGCAGTTTTACACGATGCGCAACGGTGCCGGTCCCACGTTCGACCGTCGCACGATCTATCGCACTTGGGTCCGCTCGGCGCGTAGCCAGCTCTTGGATGTCTTCGATTGTCCCGACCCTTCGACGCGAGCGCCGCAACGAGCCGTGACCACGACTCCGCTCCAGGCGCTATCGCTGGCCAACAACGCATTTGTGCTCCGCATGGCCGACACTTTTGCCGCGCGGATCAAGCGGGAAGTCGGTGACGACGTGAGTCGCCAAACGCAGCAGGTCTTTCGTCATGCGTTCGGCCGTGTTCCCGCGGCGGATGAGCTGACCGAGTGCGTCGCGTTGGTCGAGAGTCACGGCCTCGCCGCGCTGTGTCGCGTCGTGTTCAATAGCAACGAGCTGCTGTATGTCGATTAACTCACCGCTCACCCGTCGCGAATGTTTTCAATGGGCGTCGACCGGCATCGGCGGCTCGGCGTTCTTGTCGTTGTTGATGCGCGACGGAGTGGTTCGTGCCGATCAGGTCCCCGGCGAGGCCAGCGATCCCGCGCCGCATTTTGCCCCCAAGGCGAAACGCGTGATTCACGTGGTCGCGTGTGGCGGCGTGAGTCAAATCGACTCGTTCGATTACAAGCCGGCGCTCGCCAAGTATCACGGCAAGTCACTCGACCCGAACGAGAAGCCCGACGTCTTCTTCGGTAAGGTCGGGTTACTGCGGCAGAACGATTGGGCGTTCAAACAACGCGGTCAGAACGGGCTGTGGATCTCGGAGTTGTTCCCGCATCTGGCCGAGGTCGCCGACGAATTGACCGTCGTCCGCTCGATGTTCGCCGAGACGTCGAATCACACCCCCGCCACGTTTCAAGAAAGCACGGGCTTTCGCCTCAACGGCTTTCCCGTGATCGGCGCGTGGACGTCGTTCGGCTTGGGTGCCGAGACCGACGACCTGCCCGCCTACGTCGTGATCCCCGATCCGCGCGGGGTGCCTGCCGGTGGGTCAATCAACTGGACGAACGGGTTCCTGCCGGCTCGACACCAGGGAGTCACCATTCGCAGCCAAGGGACGCCTATCGACGATATTTTCCCCGCTCGGACGATTAGCCCTGCCGAGGAACGCGCCTCGGCCGAGCTGTTGGCGAAGTTGAACGCGCGTCATCGCAGTGATCGTGGCGACGACGTGCTCGTCGCGCGCATGCGGAGTTACGAGCTGGCGGCGAAGATGCAGCGCACCGTGCCCGAGGTGACAAACCTGGACCGCGAGTCGCGCGCGACCCACGAGTTGTACGGGATCGACGGCACGGCCTCGACCGATTTCGGCCGGGCGTGTTTGCTCTCGCGGCGGTTGCTCGAGTCGGGCGTGCGGTTTGTTCAGCTCTTCTCGGGCGGCGCGTTCGGCTCGCCCCGCATCAATTGGGACGGTCACGAGAACATGCGGCAAAACCACGGCCAGGAGGCGCTCCGCGTCGATCGTCCGCTCGCCGGTTTGATCCGCGATCTGCGGCAACGTGGCATGCTCGACGACACGTTGATTTTGTTCACCAGCGAGTTCGGCCGCACGCCGTTCACTCAGTCGGCAGCTGATGTCGTGGGCGAAGGCCGCGATCACAATCAATATGGTTTCTCGATCTGGATGGCCGGGGCGGGCTTGAAACATGGTTTCGCCTACGGTGCCACCGACGAGATTGGCATGCGGGCGGTCGAGAATCCGGTCCACTGGCACGATCTGCACGCAACGGTGTTGCACCTGTTGGGCATCGATCATGAACGGCTGTCGTATTATCATAACGGCATTCGTCGCCGATTGACC
>JAEUIL010000784.1 GCA_016794255.1 Planctomycetaceae bacterium
GTTAGTTGGCGGCGGAGACTTGTTGCGCGAGCCAACCCTGCACGCGGCGTTCGAGCACATCGAGGGGGACGGCACCGGCTTCGAGCACCGTGTCGTGAAACGCGCGGATGTCAAACTTCGCGCCCAACCGCTCTTCGCAATCGCGGCGCAGGCCGCTGATTTTTAGCTCACCCATCTTGTACGCCAGCGCCTGACCGGGCCAGGCAATGTAGCGATCGACCTCGGCCGTGATGTTGTGCATCGACAGCGCGGTGTTCGCCGCCATGTAGTCGATCGCCTGTTGCCGCGACCAACCGAGATAGTGCATCCCGGTGTCAACGACCAACCGACAAGCCCGCCACATCGAGAAGCTGAGCCGGCCAAAATCGCTGTACGGATCGGCGTAGAAGCCGACCTCTTTACCCAGCCGTTCGCTGTACAGTCCCCAGCCCTCGATGAACGCCGTGCAGTCGCTGAACCGGCGCAAGGGCGGGACGTTGGTCAACTCTTGCTGCAACGCCAGCTGCAAATGATGCCCCGGCACCGCTTCGTGAATGCTCAACACCTCGACTTCGAACAACGGCCGGCTCTTGAGATTGTAGGTGTTCACGTAATAAAAACCGGCCCGGCGACCGTCGCCCGACGGTGGCGAGTAATAAGCGGTCGTAGTCTGCGGGGCGATAAAGTCCGGGATGGGACGAATGCCGTAGGGCGTGCGCGGCAACTTGCCAAACAACTTCGGCAACTCACCGTCCATGCGCTTGAGCACGTAGCCGACTTCCTTCATCAGTTGCTCGGCACTCGTCGGATAAAATTTGGGATCGGTTCGCAGGTGCTCGACGAACGCTTTGAAGTCGCCGTTGAATTTCAACTCGTTGATGATCGTTTGCATTTCGGCGTGAATCCGCTCGACCTCGGCCAGGCCGGTGGCGTGGACTTGCTCGGGCGTCACGTCGAGCGTGGTGAACCGCCGCACGCGATGGCGATAGAACTCGCGTCCTTGCGGCAAGGCTGCGGCACCGATCGGGCTGCGACACGCGGGCAAATACTCGTCGCGCAGAAAATCGTGAAACTTGCGAAAGCCGGGGACCACCGTCTGCTGGATCGCCGTCGTCGCTTGAGCCCGCAGCCGCTCGTGGTCACCCGTGGGAATCTTTGCCGAGAACTTTTCAAACGGCGTGTACAGGCGGCTCGCTCGGGGATCGTCGACCAACTGCGGCGTGATGATCTTGGCATAGTCACGCACCGAAACGTCGGGCAGCACGATCTGTTTTTGCATCCCCAGCCGCATCAGGGCGATGTGGTCGTCGACATACTTGCCAAACGCGGCAAGTCGGGCGAGATAGTTTTCGTAGTCGGCGAGCGTTTCCAGTGGTACATCTTTGGCCAACTCAGGAAACTCGACATGAAACCCGCTGCGATTGGTGATCGGCATGAGGTGAGCGCCGAAGTCGAGTTCCGCCCGATTGTCGGCGATCATGCGGGAGAGAAATTCGTAGTTGATGCGATCGTCGGTATCGAGCGATTCGACCGGGATCGCCGCCAGCTTGGTGGCGAAGCTCTTCTGCTGCTCGCGGCGTCGTTCGTAGGCCGCGGGACTCATGTCGGGCAGCTTGTCGTTGTAGCGATGCTCGCCGGCGTTGGTCGCAAAGAGCGGAAACTCGGCGAGTTCGGTGAACCACACCTCTTCGAGCAACTGATTCAACGCCGCCTGCGGATTCGGCGCCGCCGCGTGGATCGGCGAGTTGACACATGCCACCGCGAGCAAACCGACCACGGCGCAACAGAGTTTGGCAAGCATAATGAGTCTCGGCACCGGTGAGTTAGGGAAGACGACGTTCTGTTTCCTTCCTCAATCGTTGCCCATCATAGCGACCCCCGTCAGATCGGTCATCCCGCGTAGCGCATCGGTAGTGATGCCTTTTGACAGAATTGTGTGCCATGCC
>JAEUIL010000814.1 GCA_016794255.1 Planctomycetaceae bacterium
CGTTGACGCCACGGCAGATCGCATGTATAAGTCGAGATTGATCGATGTGATCTTTCTCGCCTTTATTACTTCGTGAGAGCCGACCCCGTGCTGCGACTTACTGCGATGCTGTTCGTTGTCGCAGGTGGGTGTGCGAGCCTGGCCTCGGCGGGCGAAACGGTCGACTATCTCCGCGAGGTGAAGCCGCTGCTGCACGAGAAGTGCGGGGCGTGTCACGGAGCCGTGCGGCAAAAGTCGGGCTTGCGACTCGATGCGGGGCAGTTCATTCATCGCGGCGGCGAAGATGGCGCCGCGATCACGCCGGGTAACGCGGCTGCGAGTACCTTGTTGAAGCGACTGACCGCGGCCGCTGCTGAATCGCTGATGCCTCCGGAGGGCGAAGGCAAGCCGCTCACTGCCGACGAAATTGACCTGTTGCGACGCTGGATCGACGCCGGAGCGCCGTTCCCCGCCGACGAACCGATCCCGGCCGATCCGCGCGAGCATTGGTCGTTTCAACCCGTGGTGAGGCCGGCGCTTCCCGCGGTGAAGCAAGCCGACTGGATCCGCACTCCGCTCGATACTTTCATTGCGGCGCAACTCGACGAGCAACGTCTGACGCCCGCTCCGGAGGCGAATCGCGCCACGCTGTTGCGACGCGTGTATCTCGACCTCATCGGCATGCCCCCAACGCGCGAGCAGCTTCGGGCGTTTCTCGCCGACGATTCGCCGACAGCCTACGAACGGATCGTCGACCAACTGCTCGAGCGGCCCGAGTATGGCGAACGTTGGGGTCGACACTGGATGGATGTATGGCGCTACTGCGACTGGCATGGCAGCGGCAACGAGATCCGCTACAGCCAGCGACACATCTGGCGCTGGCGAGATTGGATCGTCCGCTCGTTGAACGCCGACAAAGGTTACGACCGTATGATCGTCGAGATGCTGGCGGGCGACGAGATTGCGCCGGATGATCCCGACGTGGTCGCGGCGACGGGGTTCTTGGGACGCAACTGGTACAAATTCGACCGCAACGTCTGGATGCGCGAACTCGTCGAGCACACCGCGGTCGGGTTTCTTGGCACCACGCTCAAATGTGCCCGCTGTCACGACCATAAGTTCGATCCCATCTCGCAGGAAGAATACTACCGATTTCGGGCGTTCTTTGAGCCGCATCATGTTCGCGTGGATCGAGTGTCCGCGGCGACTGAGTTTGAAAGCTTCGTCGATGCCGGGCCGGTGTTGAAGGACGCCGTCTCGCGGGTCTACGACAAGACGCTCGACGCGCCGACCTTTCTGTTTGAACGGGGCGACGATCGCTATCCGCAACGGGATCGCGCGTTGAGCCCGGGGGTGCCGCAAGCGTTGCGCGGCGCGGCGATCGACATTCAGCCGGTGTCGTTGCCGCTGGCGAGTTACGCGCCGATGTTGCGACCCGCGATGTTGGCCGAATTGACGAGCTTGGCCGACAAGAAGGTCACCGCGGCCGAGCAAGCTTGGCATGCCGCGCCGACCGACGCCGTGATGGTGAAGCGGTTAGAACTGGCGCGTGGTGAACGTCGCTCACTCGCCGCTCGCATCGCGGCCGATGTCGCGATGCATGTCGATCACGCGCCGCCCGAGCGCGTCGCCGAATTGGCGAAGATCGCGGCTCGTGCAGAACGCGAAGCGGCGTTGATCGATGCGGAAACGAAGCTGCTCGAAGCGGAAGCGGCGCTCGCCGCATTGAAGAGTGTCCAGCCGCAGGACGAGAAGTCGCAGCAGGCGCTCGCCGCCGCCGAGAAGACACTCGCCGCCGCTCGCCAAACGCACCAGACTGCACAGACGAATCTCGTCAAGACCGACGTGGTTTACACTCCGCTCGGCGAGGTGTATCCAGCGACCAGCACCGGTCGTCGTCTGGCGCTCGCCCGTTGGATTGCCGATCCGCGCAATCCGCGTACCGCGCGAGTGGCGGTGAACCAGATTTGGCTGCGACACTTCGGACATCCGTTGGTCGGCACGGTCGCGGACTTCGGCCTGCGAAGCAAAATGCCGACCCATCCCGAGTTGCTCGATTGGCTGTCGGCCGAGTTCGTCGAGCATGGCTGGAGTATGAAGCACCTGCATCGCTTGCTGGTGATGAGTGCGACGTATCGGCAAAGTTCGACGTTCACCGCGGGCAACAGCGGGGCGAGTTCACCGGAGTTGGCGCAGAATCGATGGTGGAACCGCATGGATTCGCGGCGGCTCGAGGCCGAGGCGGTGCGTGACAGCGTGCTGTTCATTGGCGGCGCATTGGACGGCACCATCGGCGGTCGCGAGATTCCGTACGCTCAAGAGTCGACAGTGCCGCGCCGCAGTTTGTATCTACAGACCGCCCCGAACCGGCAGGCGCAGTTGCTGGCGGTGTTCGATGTCGCTAGCACCGAGGAGTGCTATGATCGCAAGCCGAGCGTGATTCCGCAGCAGTCGCTGGCCCTGCTCAACAGCAGCTTGACGGCGAATGCCTCGCGGCAAGTCGCGGCTCGCCTCGCCACGTTGTCCGACGCCGAGTTCACGATCGCCGCGTTCGAGTCGGTACTGAGTCGTGAGCCGACCGGGGCCGAGTTGGCCCGCTGCGCCGAGTTTTTGCAGACACAGGCGCGGTGGTTTGCCGATACGAAACCGAGTGCGACGTTGCCTGCCGCGGCCACTCCGCCGGTGATCGCAAATCCCACGCTACGCGCTCGAGAGAATCTGATCTTGGTGTTGTTCAATCACAACGATTTTGTCACGGTCCGCTGATTGCTGGCGGGATGTTTTATGAGCTTGCCAAAGTCGCTGTTTCCCTGTGGCCGTGTGCAACGGCGCGATTTCCTATTCGACCTGGGGCGCGGCTTGGGCGGGATTGCGCTCGGCGCGATGATGTCGCGCGAGGGAGTTTTACCCGCGGCGGAATCATCAACCTCGACAACGGCGGTGCCCGCAGCGTTCGCCCAATTGGCGCCGCGTGCCAAGAGCGTGATTTGGTTGTTCATGCTTGGAGGGACAAGCCATGTGGAGAGTTTCGATCCCAAGCCGTCCCTCAATCAATATGCTGGCCTGACGTTTGCCGAGACACCGTATAACGACGCCATTATTAAGTCGCCGTTCTATCGCAAGAACGTCCGTGATTTTGCCGGCACGCTGCGCGATCTGATGCCGAAGGTTTATCCGCTGCAAGTCGGTTATCGCCCGCGCGGCGAGTCCGGGATCGAGGTCAGCGACTGGTGGCCGCATGTGGGTTCGTGTGTCGACGACATCGCGGTCGTGCGTTCGATGTGGACGACCGACAACGATCATGCCGCACAATTGCAGTTTCACACCGGTCGACACATCTTCGATGGCTTCTTTCCGTCGATCGGCTCGTGGATCCACTACGGTCTCGGTTCGTTGAACGACAATCTGCCGCAGTTCGTCGTGTTGGGGACGGGCCCTGCCGAGTGCTGTGGCGGCGGCGGCGCTCATGGCGCGAGCTATCTGGGACCCGAGCACGCGGGAGTGAAACTCTCGGTCGATCTGCGACAACCGTTGCCTTTTGGCACGCCTTCGACGCCAGTCTTTGCCGACGAGCGCCGGGCGCAACTCGATTTGCTCCGCGACCTCAACGGTTTGGCCGGCGGCGGTTATCCGGCTGATGCTGAATTACGAGCACGCATCAAAGCTTATGAACTCGCGTTTCGGATGCAGATGTCGGTTCCCGGCACGATGGATATCACCGGCGAGACGAAGCACACGCTCGCCAGCTACGGCCTTGATCATCCCACGACGGAGCCCTACGGCCGGATGTGTTTAACCGCGCGACGACTCGTCGAGCGTGGCGTGCGATTTGTGCAGGTTTATCACAACGCCAATTGGGACGCGCACTCGAAGCTGAAGGACAATCACACCAAGAATTGTGCGATGGTCGATCAACCGATCGCGGCGCTGCTCAAGGATCTCAAACAACGCGGGCTACTCGACGAGACACTGGTGGTGTGGGGCTCCGAGTTCGGGCGCACTCCCGGGGCCGAGCGGAGCGACGGACGCGATCATCATCCGTACGGGTTCAGCGTGTGGCTCGCCGGTGGCGGCATCAAGCGCGGCGTGGTGCATGGAGCGACCGACGAGTTGGGTTTCCATGCGGTCGAGCAGCGGCATTACATCACCGATCTGCACGCCACGGTGTTGCACCAGTTGGGGCTCGATCCGCGGCGGCTCGACGTTCCGGGCCAAGCCAAACGACTGGAAATCGATTACGGCACGCCGATTCGCGAGATCATCGCTTGAGCCGTTCGTCCGGTTTAAACCGTGATCTTGATTTCTTCGCTTAGGCTGTAGTTCGACTTACCGATCGATTGTCCGTACGCGTCGACCGCCACGATCGACACGTAATACGTGCCGTCTTCCGGGAGTTCGAGATTGGTCAACTCATTGCCACCCACGGTCTTGGCCGATGCGGGTACGAACAGCGTCATCACGTCGCTCGGTGGGGCCGCGTAGCGCCGATCATACATCGCCGGGGTCCAAGCGGCCGAGCTCGCCTTGTATTGCAAAACGTTCGGCGTCACGCTGTCGCTGCCGTTGAACGCATTGTAATTCCAACCACGGCTGGTGCGGCTCACAAAGACGCGATAGCCGATCACGTCGCTATAGAGCGCGCCGGTCGTCGGACTCGCAAAGTCGTTGATGACCGTTCCCTGCGCGGTCAGCACCACCTTGCCGCTGGTGTTGACCCGATTACGCCAATTGTCGTACGACGATTCCCAGCCGACCGTCACGGTACCACCCAGGCCGGCATCGTTGACGTTTACGTTGTTGATCCAGGGGGCCGAGGGCTGCGTGTTGTGCGGCATCACCGGCGGACGCGTGAGCCAATCGATCGAGCCGTGCGTGCCGCTCATCCAACCGTAATCGCGGCTCCCTTGCGCCACAGCGTCGGCCTGGGGACCCTTCTCGTAGAAGGTATACGTATCGTTCAGGTCATCGTAGTACCAGTGCGAGGCATACTCGGCCGAGGTGCCACGTGGGAAGCGGTTCCCTTCGTAGACTCCTGTGTAGAGAGCCATGCGATCGACAAGCGTGGGATTGGCTCGCATCTCCTTGAACGAAGGCACCTTGTTGATGGTGCTGCCCGGGGCACGAGGTACTACCGGGATCTCCGTGCCGCCGAAGAGACCGGCATCGTTGTAATGCCATTGTCCTTCGTACATCACCTCGCCGCTGGTGTGCGAATTGACACCCAAGAGCCGCACGCGGAAACCAAGCGAATGCCAGAGGTCCGCGATCACCTTGTTGACTTGCCCGCAACGTCCCTCGGCCAGTTCGAGCAGCACAAGCGGGTCGCGCACGTCAGTGCCATCGAAGATGTATTTTCCGGTGGACGCTCGCACCTGCCGATCATAGTTCAAGGGTTGCATATAAATGCCATGCTGAAAACCCTTGTGCCCAAACTCGATGATTGCGGTTTGTCGTTCGACATTGTTGGTCGAGTTGCGAGTCAACTCATCGAACAAGCGCTGCAAGACCGCGCGGCGATCGATGTATGCGAGCGAGTTCTCGACCTGTTCGAGTCGACTGAAATCGTAGATCGACTCGTAGTGAACCTGTACCAGATTGTTCGCGTTTAGCGGTGCACGAGTTGAAAAGTTTTGTGACCATTCGAGCGAGATGCGGGACACGATATCGGCAAACTCGGGGTTCAAGTCATCTATACCGCGACGCATGTAGCGCAGGATATCGAACCTGCTGAGGTCGCGCAGATAGTTTCGCGCCGTTTGCATTTGTAGTCGCTGCAACGCACCTAATGACGCTTCGTTCAGAAACCCACTGATGACCGGACGGAAAAACGAGTTCGCGCCGAGCGTATACGTGTCAGTTCCACCCTGGAATGAAAAGGCGTTCAAGATTTCAAAGCCTATGGCGAGTACGCGGCGATTGCCGTAGATCATCTCGGCAGAGACGCCGCTAACGTTCAGATAGTCGTCGCGGCCCCGTTCCAGCGGATCGCTACTGGTCGTATCCACATCCGGGGTCCATGAGTCCGCGAAGACCACGGTGTCGAGCGTTCGATCCCAGCCGGAATTTGCGACCACATCGCGAAAACCAAACGCCAAAGCCACCGAACGGTCAGCGTAATTAAGCCGTGTCCAGACGTTGTAGGCGGTGAGCGTATCGGCACCCGCCGAGTCGTACAGCGTGGCAATGTCGGCGCCGCCGCGCGAGTATGCGGCCGTGCTCTTGTAGTTGTAGACCGTGTTTTGATAGGCGCCGACACCGTTGCCCCCGACATAAGCCATCGTCTGCGAGGCGACGTAGTAGTCAACGTCTTTCTCTCGATCACTGAACACCGCTGTGTCGTTGGCATCATCGGCGAAGGCGTGGACATAGCGGAAATTATTGACCACGTTCGCGTACACGCCTGTCGTATCGCCAGCGAGCCCGCGCTGTTTAATGATCGAGGCCGAGGTGGGCGTACCGATGAAGGCATCGACGCTGGTTGCTCCGTTACCGTAGAGCAGCCCGATATCGGTGCCGCCGTTGCCATTGACGGTCACATTGCGAATCAGATTCACTTGGTTAAGCATGTTGCCTGACACAATCACGCTGTAGGTTGGCAAGCCCCAGTAGGTGTCGTTGCCTGTGGTTCCTTCGAGCGTAGCGGTGTCGCCGGCGCTACCGGTCACGTATTGCCGCTCCAGATTCGTGCTGCGCACGTCGAACGCCGTAACGCCATCGATCACGATCGAATTCGCCGCCAGTGTCACGCGCGAGCCGCCCGACGCGAGGGTCAGGTTGATCGTGTCGCGATCGATCGTCGACGTATCGTCGAACTGCAGCGACTGTGCGGTGCTGTAATTCACGGTTTGCACAGGGTCGCTGTTGAGTTCGTACGTGAAGTACGTGTCAAACAACTCGACGTTAAGCGTGTCATCGCCATTCGTACCGGCGATGACCAGCGGCGTATCGTCGTCGCTGATATAGGTGTAGGCCGGCTGCCCGTTCCATGTCTCGCTCGAGCCGCTGATCGCTAAGATGCGTGCTTCGATCAACTCGGGTCTTTCGGTGCGAGTGTCGACCAGCCCCGTCACCGTCACCGAGCCGCTGATCTGGCCGGGATCGATGACAATCTGCGTGGCGCTCATTTGATAGTCGGTGTCGCGCGTGGCCGAGCCGAGCAGGACCACGTCGATCGTGGTGCGGGTGACGGCGGGTGCGGCGAGCGTGGCGGTCAACTGAGCCGTGCCGCCTGCTTCATTGAGCGTGGCTGCCGAGAAGCCCAGATCGACGGCCAGCAATTGACGCGACTCGAGTCGTTCGCCGACGCCGACGCGATTGAGTTTGCGTAAGGCGTGTTTCGCGCGCCGCTTGGTGCGTTGAGGGAACCAAGCGAGACATTTTCGCCAATAGTGCCAGACGTTCATGGGAGTGCTTCGGTGGAGAGAGATGGCGGCGCCGAGCACCGATCGTGCTGCCTCACAGGAGAAGACTGTGAGGCCGTTTGATCGCTGCCGGCAGGCCAACCGGGTGTCGTCGCCGTGTCGACGACTCTTCTATCCACGCTGATTACTGCTCCGCTCGATTGCCAACAAAATCGCGATTCGGGGCCTTATTGCCCTGTTCCCGAACGCGGTTTAATCGACAAACCCGGTCATTTTGACACCGTTGTGCCGGCGGGTCGTGACGACTGGCGCGAATGTTCGTCCGAGCGGACGCAGCTGCACGAGAAAAAGAAACTCACCCGGTGTCCCGCGGTCGAGAAGAGCAAGGCCGCCCACAACGACAGTGCCGCGGCTACGATGAGACCGTCGCGGCCATTGTGGTGCCGTCAGCCTGAGCTAGCGCCGAACGCGTGCCGAGCGTAACGAGAACGAGAATCTAGGCGGCATTCCGAACCGCGGTTTGCTTCGCCGTATGCCACACGAACTGCACGTGGCGCGAGGCGAGTGGGCCCAATTGGCGTCCTGCCAAACCACGGTAATCTTCGCGGTAGCCGAGTTCCTCGGCGAGTGCCGTCCATTGCTCAGGCGTCCACTCGTGGAATGGTCGCGAAATGTGCTCGGACCATTCCAACAAGCGGTGAAAGCTACGGAAGGTCCAGCGATCCCAGGTGGTGGTGTTCACATCTTCGAACACAATCACATGCCGACGGGTGACCCGTCGCGCCTCGGCGAGCACGGCCCGCGGGTCCTGAGCATGATGCAACACGAAGATCACGAGCGAGACGTCGAACGAATTGTCCTCGAACGGCAGCCGTGTGCCATCGAACATCGTGAGCGGCAAGCTCGTGGTGTTGAAATCTTCAACATCGACCGGCGTGACTTGACAGCCGACTTTGCGTTGCAACAACTCGTCGACTCGGCAGTCACCGGCGCCAATGTCGAGGACGTGATCGGTGGATTTAATGTGTGCGCGAAGCCGTCGGAGAGTCCATCGTGCCCGATGCTCATAAATCGGACGAATCACCTTGTCACGAATGAAACCGGCCATACAAACCTCACCAATCCCTGAAGGCAATCTTTGACCGCGATCTATGCCGCCGCTCGCTGCGTGGCCAAACCGCTTGTCACGCGCCGTGCGTAAACGTTGTACATATCCGTCGTCGCCAGCATCGGCTCTTGTTCGACCACAACCTGATCGAACCCCTGCTGACGTAACAACTGCTCGACAGCTCCGACCCGTCCGCAGCCTAGATCGTGCACCTCGATGACCGCCTGACGAATCTTGCTCCAGTCGGCCTCGTCGATCCCGGCCAACACATCCAGTTCGCCGCGTTCGACGTCGATCTTCAACAAGTCGATCTTTTCGACGTGTTGTTCGGCGATGATCTCGGACAACCGCCGTAATTGACACGGCACCTTGTGCGTCTTGAGCAGCTTGCGCACGCCGAGTTCGAGCAACGGCTCACGCAGACTCTGCGGCAACCATCCGATCCAGCGCACGTACCACGGCCCGCGATGCAGGTTGTGCGAAACGGTCTCGATCCAGCGGCGACGCTCTTCCGGCGACTTGTCGGGATACGCGGTAGACAACATGCTCGCACGGAAGTGATAGCCGAAGGTCACGGTCTCGGCCCGGCGTCCCAAGCCGCACGGCAGCGCGTGCCAGTGGGTTGAGCCCGATCGTCGCGCGTTCTCGGCCAGGGCCTCGTAGACGGCCGGAATCGGCTCGAATGAGTAGATCGTCACATCGCGATGCCCGAGATTCCGCACGTGATGTGCGAAGAGCCCGATGTTGGCACCAACGTCAAAGACCACATCGCCCGGTGAGACGGTCACCCCGTGACGAAAGTATTCTTGCACCGAGTCATGGATGACGCGCACCTCGGCCGTCCGCAGGCAAGCGAAACGCGTGCCATCGGGCAAGATCGTGTCATGCAGGTGCGTCGCCATGAGGTCATCCTTGACCGGGTTGCTGTCAACCGGCGGATGGTACTGGCCGAGCGAAGCTAGCGTCAAGGCGAACCCGCACCTAGCTAGCGTGCCCATGTCACAGGCCCGGCGTTTAGTTCAGCATCACCGGCGCCGAGGTCGGATCGGTCGGCGGTTCCATGACGAGAGTCGGCGACGGGAGCCGGTTCGACAGGCCATTTGACGAGACCAAGCCGACGCTTACGGCCCAAGCGGCGAGTTGCGTCGCCTTGTGAATGCCCAGCTTCTGCATGAGCCGGGTCTTGTGGTTGTCGACCGTCGCGGGACTGATGCCCAGGACTTTGGCCGCGCCCGAGACACTGTGCCCTTGCGCGATCAGAGCGAGCACGTCCAACTCGCGAGCCGTCAGTTTGGACCACGGCGTGGGTTGATCTTCGACCAGTCGCAAACCACCGGCGGTGACTCGCAGTCGCGACGCCACATCGGGCGAGAACACGCGCCGTCCCTGAGCAGCTTCTTCAATCGCCGATTGCAAGGCCGAGAGGGGCTGCTCCTTGGTCACGTAACCCGCGAGTCCCAAGCTCAGCGCGAGCCGCACGAGCGTGTCGTTCGAGCTGTTGTCGAGCACGATCACGGGAAGATGTTGCCACGCCTCGATCAAATTGGCACCCCAGTGCAGATGCGAATGATCGGGCCCTACGTCGAGCAACGCCACGCGGGGCGGCTTGTTCTGGCACAACTCGGTCGCCTGACGAGGGTCGGCCGCCGACACAATCTGCCAGTTCCCCATCCGTGTGGCGAGCGCCACGCTCAGCGTCTCGCGTACCAGCCGCAACGGTGAGAGCAGCAGTAACGTTGGTACGGCCGCAGCTTCGGGGGCGGAGTAAGTCTCGGGACGATCGTTGTTTTGCATAGCTGGGGGGCCAGTTCGAGGCAGGCTGAGTACCTAATCCCTTAAGAGCGTTAGGTGTGATATCGGGACAGTACGCCTTGGAGTAAAGCATGGCTATCCCCTAGTTCCCGGATTGCGCGATCTAGGAAACACCCTCCCGAGTTCTGATCGAAAAATGAGAGTTAGTGGTCAGACACCACGCCCTTCCTGCGCGAATCACGCAACCCGAAATAGGTGAGTAGACCAGTGGCTTTTTGCCCATCCACACGCTGCTGGACTGGCCAATACTACGCGCCCCGAGGATTCCACCCAGCGGACAGGGCACGTTCCACCAGCTCGGCGCGATTGGTGACGTGCAGCTTTTCAAAGATGCTAGATCTTCGCGCCTGCACCGTCCGCAAGCTCACATCCAGCGCCTCGGCGATCTCGGGATTCGTCCGGCCGAGGATCAAGCCTTCGAGCACCGCGCGTTCATCCGGTGCCAGTTGATCGACTTGCTGTTGAAATTCGATCAACGGCTGCGCTCGTGCCGTCCCCTCGGCAGCACGTTCAAGACCCAAGCGGACCGCGTCGACGATCAATGCCGGAGGGCAGGGCTTTTCCAGGAAATCGATCGCACCGAGCTTCATCACGCGCGTCACGGTCGCGATGTCCGCATGACCGGTTATCATGACCACATGTAGCTTGTAACCCAGGTCGCGAATTCGCTGCAAAAGATCAATGCCGCTCAGGCCCGGCATCCGCAAATCGACGATCAGGCAGCCCCGAGCCGAGACGGGAACTTTCTGCAGGAACAACTCGCCCGACGTGAACGATTCAATCGGGCTTCCCAGCGCGCGAAGCAGCAGACTCAGCGAGTCCACGACCGCTTCATCATCATCGACAATAAACACCCTGGTTTCAGTCATCGAATCTCGCTAGGAATTTAGCATCGAACTAAGGCATTACCGCAGCCCAGGCGGGACAGGCTTTGCGTCCCCTGTGCGTTTTTGGTCGGCCTCGACCCCTGAAGGCGGAAGGCTTAACATGATTCAAATCATTCGTAAGATCATTGACAATAGCCCATTTGCGGGCCAGTGGCTGGGGGATTGCCTTGGTCGAATTTTTTTGAACCGCCCCACTGATCGCAGAAAAGTATTTGCCGATTTCACTCAAACACCCCTGTCACGAGACATTCCACGGCGAGGAGCATCATGGAGAAGATCAGCGTAGCAGCGGCACGGAAGCCCGAGGCGATTGGAAAACAAGTCCGTTTACAGGGCTGGGTCCGCACGCGCCGCGATTCCAAAGGGGGCTTTAGCTTCCTCGAACTCAACGACGGATCATCGCTGGGGAATGTGCAAATTGTCGTCGATGGAACGCTACCTAACTACGAAAGCGACGTCAAACATCTCACCGCCGGCAGCAGCGTCACGATCGATGGATTGGTCAAGGCCTCGCCCGCCAAGGGACAGCCCACCGAGGTGCAGGCCACGCAACTCACCGTTCACGGCGGGGCCGATGCCGAAGGCTATCCGTTGCAGAAGAAGCATCACACGTTCGAGTTCTTGCGCACGATTGCGCATTTGCGTCCACGGACGAACACGTTTGGCGCCGTAACCCGCGTTCGCAACCGGGTCAGCCAGTCGATCCATCAATTTTTTCAAGAGCAAGGTTTCTACTACATTCACACGCCGATCATCACCGCCAGCGACTGCGAAGGGGCCGGCGAGATGTTCAAGGTCACCACGCTCGATCTCGAAAAGCTGCCCAAACGCGCCGAGCCCGGCCAGAGCGGCACGGTCGATTACACGCAAGACTTTTTCAATCGCCCCGCCTATCTCACGGTCAGCGGTCAATTGCAGGGCGAGATCTTCGCTTGCTCGATGGGCAAGATCTACACCTTCGGGCCGACGTTCCGTGCCGAGAACTCGAACACCTCGCGCCATCTCGCCGAGTTCTGGATGGTCGAGCCCGAAATGGCGTTCTTTGAATTGACCGACAACATGGAGTTGGCCGAGCGATTCATCAAACGCATCCTGGGCGATGTGCTTCGCGATTGCGCCGAGGATATGCAGTTCTTCAACGATCGCATCGACGATTCCCACACAATTCTCGCCACGCTGCAAGGGATTGTCGATAAACCGTTTTTGCGTGTGTCGTATACCGAAGCGGTTGAAATCCTCGAAAAGTCGGGGCACAAGTTCGAGTACCCGGTCGGCTGGGGACGCGATCTCCAGGCCGAGCATGAACGGTATCTCACCGAGCAAAAGTTCAATTGCCCGGTGATCTTGTACGACTATCCGCGGACCATCAAGCCGTTCTACATGCGTTGCAACGACGACGGTCGCACGGTGCGAGCGATGGACGTGCTGGTGCCCAAAGTCGGCGAGATTATCGGCGGCAGCCAACGCGAAGAGCGGCTCGACATCCTCGAACAGCGGATGCAAGAGCAGGGGCTCGTCCCCGAGCATTATTGGTGGTATCTCGACCTGCGTCGCTATGGCACCGTGCCCCACTCAGGCTTCGGGCTGGGCCTAGAACGCATCCTGCAGTTCATCACCGGCCTGGGCAATATTCGCGACGTGATTCCATTCCCCCGCACGCCCGGCAGCGCTGATTTCTAAGCTCTCGGCAGATCGTAATCCCGTCAACAGATTTGTGTGCCATGGCCACGTCCGCGTGGCCATGTTCCCCGGTGACAGGCATGTCCACGAAGACGTGGACATGGCACACAGTCTCACTGAGTTGCCAAACGCCGTCGGTCTAGAGCAAGTCGCGCAGATGGAAATGATGCTTGCCCAGTTTGCCGCCATAGTTCCCGGCCGTGATCATCACCACGCCCGGCTCGGCGGCTGCGGCGTGAAGACCGCGACGCATCGCGGCTTGGATCGCGGCGAAGCTCAAGCCGTCGAGCACGATCTCGTACACCGCTCGGCACTCGGGCGGTAACTCGGTCGCCACGTCGCAGCGCAACGTCGGACAATACGCATCGTTCGTGCTCGCTTTGAGCTTCGCATAGGTCGAGCCCACCTTGCTGCCCGAGCGAACTATGCCACCGGGGAACGGCAAGGCGACATCGACTCCGGTACGGATCGCGGTCACCGCGGCTTCGGCTGCTCGCAGAGCCGTGGCGACACTCGTGCCGCCGATGAGCAAGTTTCCCCCCGCCACGCCGGTCACCGTGCCGAAATAGTCTTCGCAGACAAACTCGCCATCCATCACCGGTATACGCCAGAACCGGCGATCACCGAGCTTCTTCGAGCGTTGGTAGCCATCGCCGAAGAACCGAATCGTGCCGCCGATGCGAATTTGCTTCTCTTTCGGACAATCGAAGATGCCGTTGTAGCAGGCCGTGGTGGGGCAGGTGAGCACGCATTGACCGACGCGTCCCTGCAAGGCTTTACCCAATCCGTCGACCGTGAACGCAAACACAAGCACCGCCACGCCTGGCCGACCGTCGGGAGTTTCATCCGCCGTCAGCTCGCGTTCCACCGCGGCTTCCACGTCGCAGGCGATCACACTGGTCGCATTGCCGCACAGCACCGTGGCTGCCGTCTGTGCCCAGGCCAGCGTGTCGGCCGTGATCACGAGTCGCGCCGCCTTGATCGGAAACGCCTCGGCAAACGTATCGACAATCGTGACCCCGTTGAGACTCAACGAGGGCGGGGCGGCGGTATCTAGCGACATGATGCGATCCTCAGGG
>JAEUIL010000227.1 GCA_016794255.1 Planctomycetaceae bacterium
TGCAACTCGGCGGGGATCTTCGCCTTGCGCAGACCGAGATAGAACAGAATGCTGTTCTCGGGCGGCACGCCGGTGTCTTCGTTCGTGTGGAACAAGAACGTCGGCGGCGTATTGGGTTTGATCTGCTTTTCGTTCGAGAGCAACTCGACCAGCTTCGGATCCGGTTCCGCGCCGAGCAAATTCTTTTTCGAGCCTTGATGGGCGTACTCACTACCGAGCGCAATCACGGGATAGCCGAGGACCATGAAGTCGGGCCGACAACTGACTCGGTCAATCGGGTCCGTCGCGTCGGCCTTGCCCTCGTCAAAGTGCGTGCCCGCGGTCGAGGCTAAATGCCCGCCGGCCGAGAAACCCATCACGCCGATGCGAGCCGGATCGATTTTGTAATCTTCGGCCCGTGAGCGAACCGTGCGAATCGCGCGTTGCACATCTTCCAACGGTGCCGGATGCTTGTAACGCGGCGCGAGTCGATAGCGCAACACGAACGCGGCCACGCCATGGCCGTTGTACCAGTCGGCAATTTCTTTGCCTTCGTGACCCACGGCCAAGCCGCCGTATCCGCCGCCGGGGCAGATCACCACGGCCGAGCCGACCGCCTTCTCGGCCGGAGGCAGAAAGACCCACAAGGCTGGCTTGTCGGTGTCTTCCATGCCGATCGCGCCGGGCGCTCCTTCGGCCCACAGCACCTGCGGTGCGGGCATCTCGGGAACGACCCGTTTCGGCGGCTGAGCCCAGACCGTGGTCGCAAGCAAACAGCAGGCAATGGTCAGACAGAAACGCATAGTTCGGTTCCCCCGGGGCGTGCAAAATCCGGCGTGATGACTGCTCCGATTATGATTGCCACGATGGGCGACTTAAAGGGCAAAACTCGTCACAATCGGCCGCGGAAAATTCGAGCGGCCGAGATGAGCGAAGTAGCCGGGTGTAGGGAACACGGATGAAGGGGATGAACAGGATGAACACGGATGTGAGGCAGGTGACGCGATGAGACGTTCGCTACGAATGATCTTGGTCGACCGAGCGAATCGCACCGGGGACTGCATCGCGAACCAGATCAAACTTTTCCTTATCCGCGTTTATCCCGTTCATCTGCGTTCATCCGTGTTCCCTACGCCCAACTATCTCAATCGTTCATCTCGCCCACGACCTCAGCGCATGAAAAAACCCTTCGCTTAGGATGCTGTCACTAGAGCCGTGACAGCGATCTCAAGCGAAGGGTGCCGGCCCCCCGTACTACGTTTCTCGCGCATCCATCATCAGGACGGCGTCAAGCTTGCGCAGCGACACTCTGTGCTGATGACTACGCTGATACCCGAGAAGCGTTCGGCCAGTGCGGCGAGGTTCGTCGACACGCGAGTCGACGCGACCTGACGTTTACATGTTAGGTTGAGCATTGGGCGGCGGGACCGCTTCGCCAGCCGGAGCCGGGACGGCCGGAGCACCCAGCGGCATGCCCGGTGGCACCGCGGTCGGAGCCGGCATCACCGGCGGAGCGCCTCGCAGCAGAGCGCCGCGTTGTTGGTTCTCCATCGCCGCAGCTTCGCGAGCCAGTTTGAACTCGGGGCCCGCCGGGAAGTATTGAACGTCGTCCTCTAAGTAATAAGGACTGGGCAACGTTTGGCCGTTCACATCGATCTGGCAGCCGGTGGCCATCAAGGCCAGGCCCAGGACACCGAGTAACTCAAGTTGACGCAGTTTCGATGAAGTTTTCATCGCACTTCTCCAGATCGATCCAGGGGACACGTCCTTCGACCCGCTGTCGCCCAGGTCTACCTGACCTCTACGACTGCTATCTCTGGTCGAATCGACACCCTAGTTATCGGACTGGCTCTGGCGTAACTTTCGGCAAAATCGTTACAGATTTCCAAATTGTCAGCAGAGCCCGTAAGATTGCGTGATTTCGCTGAATCCAGGGAGTTTCTTGGTTCCCGTCACGTTATCATGTAAATTGGCCTTGCCGGGGATGCTGGCAAGCAGGACTCGTTTTTTCGTCCCATCTTGGCTGTGACTCGATTGCTATGTCGCGTCTCATCTTGCTCGTTACTCTTAGTTGTCGACCGTGCACGTCCCGCGCGACGGTATCGCTAGCAACGCTACTGTTGGCCGTGGTGCTGACGAGCTTTGCTTCGCCCGCGGTGGCTCAACCGCCGCGCACTGCGCCGAACCCGACGTACTTTGCGCTCAAGTCAACATTGCATTCGGGCGACTTCGGCTCGGCGTATTTGTCATTGATTCAAGAGACGAACGGCGGCGCACTGAAGTTTGTCGCCGGCCGCTGGGTTGATTCGGTCTGTTACTTTGCGATGGCGGGCGAGGCGGCGTTCCAGGCGGGTCAGCACAAGAAGGCGCTCGACGCCTTTACGATGGCTGAGACCGTCTACCTGCAAAATGCGAACTGGATGCAAACCGCGCGGATGGACGTGCCGCCGTTAATGCCCGCACAGCCCGGTTCGATCCGTCGTACGCCGTGGGGTCAGCCCGCGCGGCGACGCATTCTCGGCCAGTTTCCCGAGACATTCATGGTCTCGCTCGGCGAGAACAACATCAATAACGTATTGGCCAAAGGTGGCGGCGTGGTCGTGCAGCCGATGCTGCTCCCAACCCACTGTGCCGAAATCGCCTTTTGCACGGCTTGGTCCATCAAGCGCCGCCGCGAGTTGCTCGGCCCCCTGTCGCCACATGACAACATGCATGCCGAGTTGCTCACGGTGCTCTCGAAGCGACCGGGCCAGCCGAACCATTGGTCCGAGGCCTGGATCAGCGTCCAACTCGGACTCGCTTTTGCCGCGATGGGCAAAGACGCGCAGGCCAAGACCGAGCTCGAACGGGGCGTCGTCGCCGCTGGGAAATACGATCACCCGCTTACCGGACTGGCGCTGCTTGAGCTGGGCCGACTCGCCGCCGAGGCCGACGACACCGACACGGCTCTGAGCTTGTATGCCGAAGCTTCCTTCGCGTCGGCCCACTTCCTTGAACCGATCGTGCTCGAAGAGGCGTTTCGAAGCGGCTTCAACGTTTACATGCGCGCGGGCAAGAAGGGGATGTTTCCGCCCCTCTCGGCTGCCATCGCTTGGGCCCATGCCAACAACCCGGGCGGCGAGTTGAATTGGCTGCTCACATCGCTGCAAACCATGGCGGCCGAAAACGCCATGATCATCGGCCAAACCAAGATCGCGGGCGACATGCTGACCAAGGCGCGAGTGGGTCTCACGCTCGGTGGACCGAATCAAGGCATGTCGGTATCGAAGCCCGGGGCGCAGTATCAGTTTGTGCTGGCGATGTCGTCGTACTATCAGGCTCAGGCCGCGGCTGGCGATCAGGCGTTGGCCAAGTTGATGGAGTTTCAACGCAACGGTTCGCTGCGACTGTTTCAGATCGCGTATTGCGACTCGCTCCGAATCGCGCCCACGCCGCTGGCCGCGCGGATTGCGATTGATGTGTACGCCAACCTGCTCCGCGATCCGACGTCGAGCGACTGGACGACCGAGCCGCGTGAAGCGCTCAGTGTGTTGAGCATTCCGCACTCGGTGAGTTACGAAAACTGGTTTGAAGTCGCTTTGGAGCGCAAGGAGATTGAAAAGGCGCTCGAGATCGCCGATCGTTGCCGTCGACATCGGTTCCTGAGCGCTCAACCGTTGGGTGGTCGGCTGCTGAATTTGCAGTGGCTGTTGGAAAGTCCCGTCGAGTCGCTCGATCGCGCTGCTGTCATTCAACGGCAAGACTTGTTGACGCGCTTCCCGCAGTACACGCAAGCCGCCGAGCAATCGCGGAAACTGCGCGAGGAACTGACCCAGATGCCGCTCGTCTCGGGCAACGCGGCCGAGGTCACCTCGCAAAAGAAAAAGATCGATGAGGTTGTGTCGCACAGCACGACTCAAGAACTGCTGTTGCGTTACATGGCCGTGCGACGCGAGCCAGCCGACATGGTGTTTCCGCCGTTGCGTTCGACGAAGGACGTGCAGTCGTCGCTGCCGCCGGGCAACGCGCTTTTGGCTTACTTCAGCACCGCGCAAAAGACGCATGTCTTTCTGATCACGAACGAACGGTATGGGCACTCGGAACTTAAAAACCCTGCCGCAGTCCGCAAGACGCTCGAGACATTGCTCCAAGCCTGGGCGCTCTTCGACGGCAATAAGACAATGCGGCTCGACGAGTTGGCCGATACCAAGTGGCTGAAGCCGGCCGCCGAGTTGTATCAGCAAGTGATGGCCGATACCCGGGCGGACTCGCGACCGCTGCAAGAGCTCGTGATCGTACCCGACTCGTTGTTGTGGTACGTGCCGTTTGAGGCGTTGCAGGTGCCGCAAGGCGACAAGACCGTCTCGCTGTTGCAATTGACGAAGGTGCGTTACTCGCCCACTGTCAGTCTGGCCGTGGGCGACACACGTCCGCGCCGCCGACCGGGCCCGATGGGCGTGGTACTCAGCAAGCTTTATCCGCGCGAACCGGATGAGCAAGGCGAACTCGCATTTACCGAACTGTCGCGAGCTGTGCCCGAGTCCGTCGCCATTCGCGGACCGCTCGTGCCGCAGTCGAACGTCTACTCGACGTTGTTCGACCGTCTGGCGGTGTTTGCCGAGATTGCCCCGCCAGAAAACGATCCGTTGTCGTGGACACCGTTGCCGCTTGCTGCCAAGGGGCCAGGCGCGAATCTGTCGACGTGGCTCGATCTTCCTTGGGGCGCGCCGGATCAGATTTATCTGCCGGGCTTTCGCACTGCCGCCGAGAATGCATTCCGCAAACCGGGCAGCAGCAGCGGCGCGACCGTGAGCGTCGATGGTCACGAGATCTTCATGTCGATCTGCGGTCTGATGGCGACCGGCACCCGTACGGTGCTCATTGCTCGCTGGCGACCCGGCGGTCGGAGCAGTTACGATCTGGTGCGTGAGTTTGCTCAAGAAGTGCCGTACTCGACCGCCTCGGCCGCGTGGCAACGAGCGGTGCGGATCGTGTCGTCCGCGCCGATCGATCCCAGCCTGGAACCACGCGTGGCGACGAGCACCACGAACGAAGCCATCAAGGCCGAGCATCCTTTCTTTTGGGCCGCGTTCTTGATGGCTGACACGGGTGCCGAACCGCAACGAGCCGGCGATGCGGACGGTGTCATCAAGGCGAAGTCCG
>JAEUIL010000872.1 GCA_016794255.1 Planctomycetaceae bacterium
TGCCGGAGGGCTATCGCACGGTTTGGTCCGGCGAGTTTGCCCAAATGCAATCGGCCAACGGCAAGCTGGCAATCATGGTGCCGCTGTCGATCGTGCTGATCATGGTCGTGCTCTACACGATGTTCAGTTCGCTCAAGGACTCGCTGCTGGTCATGGCTGGCGTGGGCACCGCGTTGATGGGGGGCATCTGGGCGCTGCTCCTCACCCAGACGGCGTTTAGTATCTCCGCGGCAGTGGGTTTCATTTCCATCTTCGGCGTCGTCGTGCAGAACGGCGTGTTACTGGTCAACGATTTCAACGAACTCTATCAGCACGGCGCGCCCGTCGAGGAGGCCGTGTTTCGCGGCTCGGTCTCGCTGCTGCGCGCCGTGCTGATGATCTCACTCACCGCAATCTTGGGACTGTTGCCCGCCTCGCTGGCTACCTCGGTCGGCTCGCAAGCCCAGCGGCCGTTGGCGATCGTCGTGGTTGGCGGCATGGCCGTGGCGATGATCTTGCCACAGTTTTTGATTCCCGTGCTGTATACGTATTTCCCCGGCAAACCGCCCGCCCACGATATCGAATTGTAAATCGCTATGTCGACCGAAACGCCCTCGTCGCCGCCGCCAGTCGCTCCTGCCGTCGCAACGTCTGCGAAAGCTCACTCACGCATGCCGCTCGTGATCGTGTTCACGAGCCTGCTCCTCATTGTCGGCTGGTTCGGATACTCCAAACTCACTGCCGCACCTCCGCCAGCGGCACCAGAGCCCGCGACGGTCTCGTTCGACAATCGACCTTGGGATGGTGTGGTGCGGTTCACGCCTGCCGAGTTGGATGCGATTGGCATTCGTACCACCCCCGCCACGACACAACTTCACGCGATCCGGTTGCCCATCGTTGGCACCACCAAGTACGACGAAGAAACTCTCTCACGTGTGCGGCTAATGTTCGAGGCCCGTATCGACAAGGTTCACGTGCATCGTGGCGAACGCATTAAGAAAGGCCAGCCGCTACTCGACGTCTACAGCAAGGAATTAGCCGAGGCCAAGATCAACTACGAAATCCAACAGATCGAATGGAGTTACGCCAAGAATCTTCTTACCTCGCGCGAGAAGCTGCTTAACAGCAGCTCGATTCCCGACCGGGTCTATCTCGAAACGCAAAACGAAGAGATGAAGCAGCGTCGCGAGATGGAGGTGGCCAAGGATCGGCTACTGATCTACGAACTGAGCGAAGCGGACGTGGATAAAGTGGAGCACGAGGTCGGCGCACAAAAGGCCCGCATGACCATCAGGTCACCCGCCGACGGAATCGTGATCGAACGTAACGTGAATCAAGGGAACCTGTATGGCCCCGAGGATTTACTGTTTGTGATCGCGCCGCTGGATCATCTCTGGGTTTGGGGCAACGTCTTCGAGAGTGACCTCGGCTTGGTGCAACTCGGGCAAACCTGGGAGATTGAGTTTCCGTTCTTGTCCGAGAAAGTGCGCGGCAAGCTCGATTACATCTCGAATCGTGTCGAGCCCGACACCCATGCGGTGCGGGTGCGAACCGCGATTCCTAACGTTGACGTCCGCCTCAAAGGGGACATGCTTGTGCAGGGCGTGATCGAGATTCCGCCAAGCCAGGATCGCACCGAGATCCCGCGATCAGCGTTGATTGTCAATGACAGTCAACTCTATGTATTCGCCTGTGACGATCAAGTTGTCGGTGGCTTTCGTCGCCAGAACGTGCGCGTTTCGCAGGAACGCGACGACTACGTGATTATCAGCTCGGGTGCCAAACCGGGCGACTGTCTCGTCAGTGTCGGCGCCTTGCTCGTCGAGCAGCGATATGAGACGTTGGCCGCGCGACACGTCGGGCGATAGCTCCTGCGACGCTCTCTGTCCGTTGTTTGCGTCCTAGCAATTCCTACCCGATCACTAAGCATAGCTTGTCAAGTCGTGCCGGAATTGGCACCAATAGTGATAACGTTACGCTGAACGTACAGTTCTGCTTTCCATCCACCTATTCGGATGGCTCTTAGCTACTTAAGAACGCCGTAACGGGACATGGACATACACCACCATCTTGTACTTGTCGCCGCTCCGCGTCAGCTCGCCCCCCCAGGAACGCCAGATTGAGATCTTTCGTTTCTATCGCAAGGATCAACTCAGTACCGTCAGTCACAGCCGGGACTATACTGCCACTCGGTGGCTTCCCGCGGGGCGGCGAAATCCTCAAGCGTTTCCTGGGTGAGAATCGCAATCGTATTCACGATGACTTAGCCTGCTTCGGTTTAACACACCGACGAAGTTTTGATGATCCAGGTCATGCCCCGCGTCTTGTTATAGGCCAATCGCCAAAAAGAGACATCTTGGGATTGGATTCATAGCTCAGATTCAGAAAGGGTAATCTGCTTGAGATCGATAGAACAGCACGATTGGCCAACGCGAACCCGTGAGGTCGGGGTCAAACATTTCGACCGCTGGGGCCCCCTTCGCATCGCGATTCGATGCTTGGCATTCCTGCGTCGCTATCCTCGCTCGGATGTCGTTCTTGAAAAGGCGACACGACGCGGTTTCATCTTGGCGATCAACGTTTAACTGAACAACGCCTCATCGATCACGCGGTACTTCAACGCGTTCAATTGTCGAACGCTGGTACGGTGCGAGCCCATCGTCCCACTGACGTGTTTGAAAGTGCGGTTTCTCTTCATCATTCACTCTGAGTTGAAGGGACTCGCGCACTGCGCGATGACTTTCGTGTTCAATGGCTTACGAAGGCGAACAGGCGTGGCAAGCTGCGGTTAGGTTCAGTTCGAGACGGTTGCGCCGGTTGCGCGAGCCTCTTTCGCGTTGCGTCTCGAAATGAGACCTCGTAGGAAGCGTTCTGCACGCTCCGAAGCGATCAAGTCGACCCACGACACCTCTGGAATTGTGGCATTAAAGTCATCACCGATCGCAAGATTGGGTTTGGCAGAAACGACCGAATCGCTTAGATTTTCCATATCTCCTAACCAAGGTGTCAGATGAGTGCGAAGAAGCAACGTGGTGGTCGTCGAGAAGGTGCAGGGCGGAAACCTGTCGACCCTTCAGTACGCCGTTCCTCACTCATTGGATACTACGTCAATCCCACTGAGTTTGCGACCATCAACTCGGCGGCGTATGAACGTGGATTGACCGTAAGCGAGTACACTCGTCTCCGAGTTCTCGGCAAGCGATTGCCGCCAGCAGATTCAACGCACGCACGTTGATTGGCATCGCTTTCTTAAAAGTCACCCATTCTCTTGGTTGATTTGACATAATGTTAAATCATAACTGGCCGATAAGGCTTGTTAGTGCGATATGGCTTGAGCCAAGGTGCCTACCAAAAGGATTCGCATCATCAAGATACGAGGCTGTTGCGCGACGCAACAAAGGGAGACGTCACCATGACCAAGATAAGATTGAGCGACTACTACCGAGGTAATGCACTCAAGGCGGGCTACGAACCGCTTCGAACTGTTGGCGAGATTGATCCGGGCGACATCATGGCGCCGCTTGATCGTGCGTCGCGTGAGCATAGCGACGAATCGATACGGCATCTCGGCGAGGACATCAAGGCGCGCGGACAACTTCAACCGATTCGCGTCTATTGGTCCTCGATCTATTCCAAGTGGGTCATTATCGCCGGCGAACGACGGTGGTTGGCGGTCCAAGCGGCAGGGCTCTGGAAGGTGACAGCTATTTTCTTAGACAACGAACCGAGCGCTGCCGAGATTCTGTCCGAGCGACTTGCAGACAGTTTGCTTCGAGAGCACCCCGAACCGATGGAGATTGCCCGTGGCTTTCGGGCGCTCATGAACCTCAAAGGCTGGAACGCGAGCGACGTGGCCGACCATTTGCATGTTCACCGAGGGACCGTGTCTAGGGCGCTAGCGTTGTTGAAACTGCCCGAGGACGTTCAGCAGCGCGTCGACAGCGGCGAACTGGCCCCCGCAACGGCGTATGAATTGACCAAGGTCCCAGACCAAGAAACACAGCGGCGATTGGCCGAGAAGGCGGTGAGCGAGACGCTGACACGGGCCGAGACGGCGTCAGTGGCAAAGGCGATTGGCAAGACAACCCCGAAGCCTTCGGCCCAGCCCGTTAACACCGCCAAGCGAACGATTCACACGAGGGACGGGATCACAATCACGTTGACGGCAAGTCGTCAAATCGACGATGCAACTGCGGTAGATGCGCTCAACGAAGCTGCGCACATGATCGCCCACCGCGGCGAACGGGGTGCTGCATGAGCAAGCCCAAGAAACCAAAGTCCACGAAGGCAATCATCTACGCCCGATTCAGCCCACGGAGAAACGCTGAAGAATGCGAATCGATTGAAACCCAGGAGCACTACTGTCGAAAGTTCTGCGATGAGCATGGCTACGAGGTCGTGGCGGTCTTCGCTGATCCCGACGTGAGCGGTAGTGATGAAGATCGCCATCAGCTTTGGGACGCGATCGATGCCCTGAAACGCGGGTATGTCCTGGTTACCTACAAGGCCGACCGTCTCGCTCGTGGTGTCTATCTGGACGAGGCCATTCGCCGGGCCGTTACCAAAGCCGGTGCAGTGGTCGAAGTCGTCGAGGGATCGCCCAACGGCGACGAACCTCAAGATGTGCTTATCCGCCAAGTCCTTGCCGCGTTTGCCGAATACGAGCGGAAGGTGATCGCCGCTCGCACGCGTGCAGCAATGCGTCGGCATCAACTGAGCGGTCGAGCCATGAGCAAAGTTACACCCTTCGGGACTCGCGAAGGAGCTCCAGTCCAGGTCATCGACAGCAACGGTAAGGCAACCATTCGACGGACCCTGGAACCGGACGAGACCGAACAGGAGATTCTCCGCCTGATTCTGTCGTTGCATCAAATGGGCGAAAGCTATCGCGGCATCGCTCGGACCCTGGCCGAGAAGGGATACGTGCCGCGTGGTTCGAAATGGAACCACCATTTGATCCGTTCAATCGTCGCTCGGGGTGGCTGAAATAGCACGATTATGCAGGCGTACAAGCGGTCTGGAAATCAACTCCGGCTTACAATTACGTCACCCGGTTTCATAACGGCGATCACTTTAGGTACCCAGTCGATCGAAGTACATACTCAACTCCGCGGCACTTAGTGTGCGACGGGTACCGACGCCAAGCGTGTCGTTGAACAATGAATGGGCGGTATTCTGGCCGGCAATTGCGTCGTCTAGGCCGAGCAGATGGCCAAACTCGTGCATCACGACGGTCAATAA
>JAEUIL010000891.1 GCA_016794255.1 Planctomycetaceae bacterium
ACGTTTGGCGAAGACAAGTGCCAAGTCAAATGTGGGCACGCTCCTCAAAACCTGGCCGCGTTCCGGAACGTGGTGATCAGCCTGCTGCGTCACGGCGGCCACAAACAAATCGCCGGTACCCTTCGCGACTTCTCTTACCAAACTAGCAAACTACTTCGTTTTCTGGATATCTTGAAAAACTGATCGGCCGTGACAATGCACATGCTGGGTTCACTGTCTTCTGTAGGACGGGTCTCCTGGCCCGTCCAAGCCCTTTCAAAAAACATGGACGGGACTGGAGACCCGTCCTACGGAAGGCAAAGTGGACTTACGTTGATCACGCATGATGCTGTGCAACGAACCGCCGCAGCTCATCCAGTTCGCGTTCAAATCCGCCGGAGAGAATGGGAAAGCGGCACCAGGTTTTCGGGTCGAGATTCTCGTCATCGACATGAAACGAAGGGGCGTACCGCTCGCGTTTCCACTGATTGCGACACCAGAGGCGAAAGAAACGCTCGACCCAAACGGCAAGCTGCCGCGGATCATGCTGCGGGAAGTCGACGACCGCGTGCTGAAACACCTCGACCGGCATCAGCTTGTCACGAATGGCGGCCCGTTCGACGGCGTCGAGCACGTCGTAGGGCATCAGGTCGGCCTCGTCGGTTTGATGCGAGCCCGTGGGGCGGAGCTCGGCGGTCGGCGCTTGCACGTTGACGGCCGACAGAGCGGCGATCGGGCCGACTCCGGCGGGGCCGTTCAGTTCGAGCCAGCGCAGCCAGCGTCGCAGATACGCCTTGTCGATTCCCGCGATCGGGCTAAGCCCGCCGCTCGTGTCGCCGTCCATGGTCGCATAGCCCACCGCGGCCTCGGAACGATTGCTGGTCGAAACGAGCAACGCGCCACGCAAGTTGGCCAACATCCACACGCCCGGCGAACGAACCCGGGCTTGAATGTTTTGCAACGCCAGATCGTCTGTCTGCCAATCGAGCTTGCGTCCGATCGCTTGCGAGACCATGTCGATATAGTTGTGTACGAGCCCGTCGACATCGAACTCCAGGAACTCGGCCCCGATCGCATACGCCACGTCGTGCGCCGCATTGCGCGTGGTCGACGAGCTGTTGCGGGTCGCTTGATAGACGCAGGTCAACAAACGCCGCACGATCTCGAGCTTGGTGTGAGCATCGTGCAGGCGGCGGATGTACATGAGCTTGTCGACAAACCGATCGCGACCCAACTCGTCGAACCCGAGCGACACGAGGATCGATACCAGACAACTAATCGCTGACGAATCGGCACCGCCGCTGAGCGACACGACGAACCCGTGCGACCGACTCTTGCGCAGATAGTCGAACAACCCCAAGGCAATCGCGCGGGCAAACTCTTCTTCCTTAACATGTTCACCGGTCTCCCAAGCGGGCAGCGTGAACTGCTGCGCGACCAGCGGTTGCCGCGGATACGAGAACGGAGCGCGGATACAAGCCGGATCGCTGTCCAGATCGGGCTCGAAACTGCCGGTGCGGGCTTGTTTCATGCGGGTCTCAGCCACGTCGATCTGCGCGACGGTCACGAGCGCGTCGTCGAAGCTGAACCGCGGACCAGCGGCGATCAACTCTCCGCCCGAGGCGATGAGCGCCCCGCCGTCGTAGATCGCCCTACCGGCTTCGTTGCCGAGCAGATTGCTGTAGACGTAGCTGACGTTGAATGCCCGCGAGCCTTCGAGCACGAACCGACGCCGCACTTCGTACTTGCCGAACGCGAAGTGACTGGCGCTCGGATTCAGAATGACATCGACGCCCGAGCGAGCCAGATCGGAGCCGGGCCGGTTGGCGACCCAGGCGTCTTCGCAGATCTCGAAGCCGATCTTGATACCGCCGACGTCGAAGTGAATGTCGCCGAGCGGATACAGCGAGTCGTTCCAGGCAACCTCGCCGCGACGTCCCGCGGGCCAAGCCTTGAACCAGCGCGGCTCATAGTGAATGCCGTCGCCTGCCAGAAAGCGTTTGGCGACAAAGCCGAGAATTTTCGCGTCGGCCACGAGACACGCGGCGTTGAACAGCCCGTGTTGATAAGCCAGCGGCAAGCCGAGTGACACGATCAAGCCGTGCGTCTCGGGCAAGATTTCGGTCAGCATCTGTCGCGCGGTGGCCTGCACGCCCGGGGCGTGAAACGCATCTTCGCAGTTGTACCCCGTGATGCACAACTCGGGCAGGCACAGGATGCTCGCGCCGGCGGCACGGGCTTGGTCAATGGCCGAGAGGATGCGCTGCTTGTTGCCTTCCCAGTCGAGCGGTGTCTGATTGAGAACGGCGGCGGCGACCTTGAGCAGTTGCATGGAGAAATTCAGCGGACGGCCGAGAGCGGGTGATGAGCGACGTTGCCGCGACTATTTGATTTGTGCGTGATTTTTGTCAGCGACGGGCTTGGACC
>JAEUIL010000925.1 GCA_016794255.1 Planctomycetaceae bacterium
GGCTCAAGTTCAAAGACGAAAACGGGTCGCGCACCGGTCCGAGCAGCGGCGGTGATCGTGTCATTCACGATGCGCTGCACTCGGTCCTTGCCCTTCACCAGCGGCGGAGCAAGCCGCACAAAGCGGCCGATGCGCGGCTGATCGGCCGGTTCTGCAGCTGAAAGTGACGCGGTCGATACAAACGGAAGGAAGAGCCCGCTGGCCGCCATCCAAACTGCGCTAAAGGCCATCCAGGCGAAGCGAGCCGATCGGCCTGACGTCCAACGTGCCATCGTCCACCATCGGGAAGGCGAAATCGACGGGCGGCGAGAACATGCCACAAGTCAAAAGCCCGTCAACGGTTTCGACCGCGGGAATTATAGGTGGCCCGCCGCGCGAGTCAATTCAAGGCATACGACCGGGGGACGGAAATCGAGAGCATCCGCAGGAACTTCGCTCTTCTTGCGGAAAGCCAAACGCCAGCCGCAGTACAGCGTTTGTCGAATGGCTTATCGCGATCGGATAGCCCAGTCTGCAACTTTAGATTTGGTAAGGGCTTATTCCCATTTCTTGAGAATTTTCTTCTTTACTTTGTTAGCAGCCGATCGTTACGATTCGGAGTCGATAGCAATCCACCCGAAAGGCTGCGGTCCATTCCGCAAGAATGCCGATATCGGCTGTAGCTGGGGGGTGACTCTGTTCGTGGTTTGAGCTTGTTCTGAGCTCGATACGTTGGTTGGCGATTGGGTTAGGCGGATTCTTTAGAGCTTGGTGCCTGTTTCTGGCGTCGCGCGCTTAAATGTTGCGTGGCGACCGGAATGGGACCGAGCAGGCTCTCTTCGTGGTCCTAGGCAGTCTTTAACGCGCCGTTCGGCAGGGAGTTCGGGATATGTCGCATCGCAATTGGCTCGGGCTTGAAGTTTGGGACCGCTGGATCGCCTTCTTGCGAACCAAAGTTAGCGATCGTTCGCAGCGACGGGGAAGTCGCGCGACGGACCGAGCACCTCGCCTTCGCCTGCATCTCGAAACGCTGGAGAAGCGAAATCTGTTGGCGGCCGATTTAGCGCTGCCGGTCGTTTCGATTTATGCTCTCGACAACCTTGCTACCGAAACAAATTCAGGCGAGACGGTCGACACCGCGACGTTTGTGATTACCCGCACGGGCGCGACCGATGCCAGTCTCGATGTGCGAATGAGTTATGGCGGATCAGCGTCGCGCGGCGGCGATTATGTGTCAACGTCGGCGGTGGTGACCATTCCCGCCGGGGAGGCGACCGCAGCGTTGACGATCACGCCCATCAACGACACGATTCAAGAAGCCCCCGAAACGGTCTACGCTTTTGTCACTACGACCGCAACCGGTTCGATGTACACGACGTCGGGCACCTCGTCCGCAATGATTACTATCAATGACAACGATCTCGCCGCCACGACATCGATTGTGTCCCTTACCTCGGTAGATTGGCAAGCACGCGAAAACGCGCCGGGCGAGACCGTGAATCGGGGCGAGTTTCGCTTAGTCCGAACCGGTTCCACCGCCGATCCGTTAACCGTCAATGTCCGCTCATCCGGCAGTGCGGTGTCCGGTTCTGACTACGAATCGATTCCTGCGACGGTGACCTTTGCGGCAGGCTCGCCGTCAGCGTCGGTTTTCGTCGAGGTCCTGGATGATAGTGTGGCCGAATGGTCTGAGTACGTGAGTTTGCAGCTCAGTCCGCCGGTGGTGTCCGGTTCAACGCTGCCGTTCTATGTCGTGAACGCGAATTCCTCGGGTGCCTCGGTCACGATCGAGGATAACGACGCACCCCTTGTCTCGATCGTCGCAACTGACTCGGTGGCTAAGGAGACCGCGACCGGCGTCGCTGTCGATACCGCGACTTTTACCGTCACGCGCACCGGACCGACGGACGTGCCGCTGACCGTGCCCTATCGTACCAGCGGTACTGCCGTATCGGGCTCGGACTACGCGACTTTGACGGGCAGTGTGACGTTTGACGTCGGCCAGTCGACGGCGGTCGTCGTCGTGCAACCGATTGATGACGCAATCATCGAGAATGCGGAATCCGTCTCGGTCAGTCTGATCTCGCCGCCATCGAGCAGCTCGGGTTCCCCGACTTTTAATGTCGAAAGTTCGCGAAGCGCTGCGAGTGCGACGATTCAGGACGATGACGTTCTGTCGCTTCCTAGGGTGAGTGTGCTAGCCGCTGATTCAGCAGCCGCCGAGACTGCGACCGGCCAAACGGTCAATGGCGGGACGTGGATCTTCAGCCGCTCGGGCCCCACCGACTCATCGCTCACAGTGAACTTCCGTGTAAGTGGCACAGCGACATCGGGCGTCGATTACGAGGCCTTGTCAGGCACCACGGGCTCCGGCAGTTCGATCAGTGGTACGATTACCATTCCCGCCGGCGAGAGTTCGGTTTCGCTGGGTTTGAATCCGCTGGATGACAGCCTGATCGAAACTTCGGAATATTCCCTGATTCAACTGGTGAGTGCGCCTGTTGTCGTTAACGGACAATCCATTCCTACTTACCAAATTGAGAGCTCGCGGTCGGCCGCTTCGATCTCGATCAAGGATGATGACACACCCGTCGTCACGCTGACGACCGGAGATAATCGCGGGGCGGAAACCTTGACCGGCGATGCCACCAATCCAGGCCGGTTCGTCATCCAGCGTACGGGAGCACTCGATGCGCCGCTCGACGTGGTATATCGCATCACGGGCACGGCAACGTCGGGCGTCGACTACGAAGCCCTGCCCGGGACAACCACACTCGTAACCGGCAGCACCGTCGTCGTCACCGGCACGGTCACGATTCCGGCTGGCGAAACATCGGTTGGGATGGCGGTGAACGTGCTCGACGATAATGTGTTCGAGTACTCCGAATCGGTTTCAGTCAGTTTGCAGGTCCCAGCGGCTCCGACGGGACAAGCTCCGCGGTATACCGTCGATACGACTCGCTTGTCAGGCACGGTCACGATCGATGACAACGATCAGGCGCTAGTGCCTAAGGTTGGTATCGTGGCCAGTGACAACCGCGCCACCGAAACGGCCATCGGGTTACCTGCGAACTTGGCCACCTTTACGGTCACGCGCACTGGATCAGCCGCGAATTCCTTGACGGTCAACTATCAAGTCGGCGGCTCGGCGAGCAGTGGTGCCGACTTCTTGGCCCTGCCCGGTAGCGTGACCTTCGCAGCCGGAGAAACCGCGGCCACGATTACGTTGACGCCCGTCGATGACTCCGTCATTGAGACATCCGAATACGTCTACATCAATTTGTTGTCCCAGCCCTATAGTAGCACGTCAGCCCCGACCTTCCTCGTCGATAGTTCGCGAAGTGTGGCCTCGGCCACGATCGATGACGACGATATCCAATCTCTGCCGAAAGTCTCGGTGGTCGCCGCAGATGCAAACGCCGCCGAAACTACTATTGGCCAACCTGCTAACCCGGGCACGTTTGTCGTGTCGCGAACGGGACCGACCGATTCCCCAATGACGGTGTTGTATCGGGTTTATGGCTCTGCTACCCCAGGCGTCGACTTCGACTCGCTCGCCGGCAGCACCAGTTCCAGCTCGGGCATAACCGGCAGCGTCACGATTCCTTCCGGCGAATTGACTGCCGCGCTCACGATCAATCCGGTTGACGATTCGATTATTGAATGGAACGAGTCGATTCAACTCAGCTTGACCATGCCATCCACGGTGGTAAATGGTCAGTTGGTGGTCCCGAATTATCTGGTGGATTCGTCACGGTCGACGGCCTTTGTCAACATCGCTGACAACGATCAAGCGGTGGTGAGTTTGACGACGGTCGATAATCGCGGCGCGGAAACCGCGCTTGGCGAATCACCCAACGGTGGACTGCTCGTCCTGAGCCGAACGGGTGCCGCGGACGCGCCGTTGACCGTTTACTATCGGGTGTCCGGAAATGCGGTTTCAGGTGTCGACTACGAAGCGCTCCCGAATGTCACTGCGTCTACCGTCGCAAGCGGGACGACAAGCATCGTGCAACTGATCGGGTCGGTCACCATCCCGGCGGGCGAGAACACGATTGGGCTGCCGATCAACGTGATCGACGATAGCGTCTTTGAACTTTCCGAATCGATCTCGGTCAGTTTGCAGTCCGCTCCCAGCGTTTCCGGCCAACCTCCGCAATACTCGATCGACTACAGCAAGTGGTATGGTTCCGTGACGATCGATGACAACGATCAGTCCCAGCAAGTCCGCGTCAGCGTGGTTGCGACCGACAGTCGTTCGGCCGAGACTCGCGTTGACCAGTCTGCCAACACGGGCACGTATATCATCGGCCGTAGCGGCGCGACCACGAATCCTTTGACCGTCAATTTCCGAGCCAGCGGCAACGCGGTATCCGGTGTTGATTTCGAGGCGTTGGCCGGCTCGAGCGTTTCGACCACCGTTTCGGGCTCGAACAGCTACACCTCCATTGTCGGCAGTATCACGATCCCGGCGGGTGAGTCGACCGTGGCTCTGACGGTGACGCCGCTCGACGATAATATTTACGAACTGTCGGAGTACCTCAGCCTAAGCCTGTCATCGCCCCCATCGACCGTAGTCAATGGTTCGCTGGTACCTCCGATCTACGCCGTCGAAAGTTCGAAGTCGTACGCCTACGTTTACATCGATGACAATGATGTCGATCAGTTGCCCAAGGTGAGTGTTACGGTCACGGATAACCGCGCTGCCGAAGTGTCCGCGGGCCAAACTGCGAATTCTGGCGCGTTTGTGATCAGTCGGACCGGGCCCACCGATGCTGATTTGGCCGTCAACTATCGTATGTATGGCAACGCCGTGAACGGCACCGACTACGAAACGCTGACGGGGACGGTTACCATTCCTGCCGGACAGACTTCGGTTTCGATCACGCTCAATCCGCTGGATGATAGTCAGGTTGAATTTGCCGAGTCCGTGGCGATCAGTCTCGCTTCGTCGCCGACGGTCAACGGTATTCCGCGGTATACCATCGATAGCTCAAAGGCGAGTGGATCGGTCACGATTGACGATGACGACTTCCAAAATCTGCCTCGTATTTCCGTCGTAGCAAGCGACAATCGCGCCGCCGAGACTGCCGCCGGAGTGCCGGTCAACGGCGGTGCCTTTGTCTTTAGCCGCACCGGTGCCACCGACGCGGCATTGACCGTGGCGTATCGAGTTTACGGCAATGCGACTGCGGGGAGCGATTACCAAGCACTCAGTGGCAACGTGACATTTGCCGCGGGTGAGAGCACCGCTTCCGTGGCGGTCGATGTTCTGGACGACAGCACGATTGAGCTGAGCGAGTACGTCGCGGTTAACATCGTTAACGCCTCGACCACCGCGGGCTCGATTCCCACCTACCAGTTCAACAGTCAAACCAGTTACGCGTCGGTAACCATTGCCGATGACGACGCTCCGCTGGTGAGCTTGACGGTCACCGACAATCGCGCTGCGGAAACCTCGGCCAGTCAAACGGTCAATGCTGGGCAAATGGTCGTTAGCCGGTCGGGCAGCACTGCCGCTCCGCTCACCGTGGTTTACCGCGTATCGGGTTCGGCGATCGGCGGTGTCGATTACGAATCGTTGCCCGGTGTCACCGCGTCGACCACCACCAATGGCACGACCAGCATTACGACCATCACGGGCACGGTCGTCATTCCAGCGGGCGAGTCGTCGGTAGCGCTCAACATCAATGCTTTGGACGATGCGATTTATGAGTATACGGAGTCCGTTTCGATCAATTTGGGATTGCCCACGGTCATATCCGGCACTCCCGCGCCGTATGCCATCGATAGTTCTAAGTCGTATGGCTATGTATACATCGACGATAACGATCAAGCGACCCAGGCTCGCGTGAGCGTCGTCGCTACCGACGCGAATGCCGCCGAAACGGCCTCCGGAGAACCGGCTAACTCCGGGGTGTTCACAATCGCGCGCACCGGCGCTACGGACCAAGATTTGACCGTTTATTACCGAGTCGAGGGGACGGCAACCGCCGCGACTGATTATGCTGCGTTAACAGGATCGGTCGTGATTCCGGCCGGTCAGTCGTCGGTCACCATCTCGATTGATCCCATCGACGACACGGACACCGAGTCAGCGGAATCCGTCCGTTTGGTGTTGCTCGCAGCACCGCCGCGCCCCGGGTTGCCGCCGCTGTACGCGATCGACTCGACCAAGTCCGCCGCCTCGGTGTCGATTGCCGATAATGATGCGGCAGCGACGTCAACGGGCAGCGATCAAACTCCTTCAGCCGATTCGACGGATCGTGCCAAGGTCACCGATGCGGTGTATCGCATGCTCGGCTTGGGCATGTTGAATTGATCGCAACGGCGACGCGCAGCGTGGATGTTCGGTGCGAACGGTATCCGCTCGCGCTAGCCCCCACGCGGCTTCAGTTGGCGATCAAAGAAGCTTAGCGCTTCATCCTGCATGGCCAAGCTGAAGCGATGCGGCACGTCGTAGAAGCGTCCTTCAAATTGATCGGCGCAGCCTGCTTTGCGATAGACGGATGCGATCTTCTTGATCGCCGCTTCCATGCCTTCGAGCGGAAACCGCTTGTCTTGGCAGCATTGTTGCTCCAGCACGGCGCGTGGAGCCGCTAACGCAACAACATCGGGCAGATCTCGAGAAGTTGGTGCAAGTGCGGGTCGAAATGCACGAACGCATGTCGCTCCAGGTACTGACGTATCTCCGCAAAGAAATAGACTTCGTGATGATAGGCTGCGGGACGTTGAATTCATTCTTGGGGCTGAAGAGCAAGCAAACCGGCTCCTTCGCGTAGCACATCGGCGTGTTCTGCCGTAAACTGACGCTCTCGCGTAAAAAACATCATTACTCGATCGCTATTCGCTACCGTGTCGACCGTCTCTGCGCCACTGCTGTCGCCCGAACTGCTGGCCCAGCTCGAAAGCCTTGAGCTGGTCAGCCGCAAAATCTTTCGGGGCCGCATGAAGGGCGAGCGTCGCAGCAAGCGCAAGGGCCAGAGCGTCGAGTTCGCCGACTTTCGCCCGTATGTCTCGGGCGACGATCTCCGTTTCATCGACTGGAATCTATTCGCGCGGCTCGACAAGCTGTTTCTAAAAATGTTCCTCGAAGAAGAGGATCTGCACTTCTTCGCCCTGATCGACACCAGCGCCAGCATGGACTTCGGTTCGCCGACGAAGCTGCATTATGCCAAGCAGCTCGCCGCGTCGCTCGGGTTCATCGGTCTTTGCCGGGCCGATCGCGTGCGGATCGAAACCTTGAATCAAGATCTTCGCCGGCCGGGACCGGTGCTGCGCGGACGACACTCGCTCTGGCGCATGGTGCAACATCTCGACGCGATCGCGTCGGCCGGCGATACCACACTGGCCCAAGGTGTGAAGAATTTTTGTCTGCGCAACTCCGGCCGAGGCATCCTGGTGTTGATCAGCGACATGCTCGACAAGCACGGTTATGAAGATGCACTGCGTTATCTGGTCGCTCAGCAAATGGATGTCTACGTTATTCAAGTGCTGTCGGCCGAGGAACTCGATCCCGACCTGAAGGGTGATCTGCGGCTGGTCGACTGCGAAGATGACGAGGCGACCGAGATCACGGTGAGTCCGGCACTCATCAAACGTTACCGCGAGACACTCGCGCAGTTCACGAGTGGCGTGCGCGAGTTTTGCACCCGCCGAGGAATGAATTACCTGCTGGCCGACACGCGTTTGCCGGTCGAGCAGTTGGTGAGCAACTATCTGCGCAAACGGGGGCTCGTGCGCTGATGTTTCCGGACTGGACCAATACGCTCACCGGCCTGCAATGGGCAGCGTTGGGGCTCGTGCCGCCGGCGATCATCGCACTGTACTTTCTCAAACTGCGCCGCGTCTCGTTGCTCGTGCCCAGCACCTATCTGT
>JAEUIL010000073.1 GCA_016794255.1 Planctomycetaceae bacterium
CAACACCCCGACGGTTTAACGCCTTATTCGCGAGTCGTGTTTGCCGTTATACTGACGGGCATGAAACCGATTGATCCGCAACGAATCGAGGTCGTCGACGATGCCATGGTGCCGGTGCTCCGGGCCATGACGATCGCTCAACGTTTGGCGATCGCCTTCGATTGCAACGAGACCGTGCGACTGCGATTGGCTGGTCACTTGCAGACCCGGCATCCGGATTGGACGCCCGAGCAGATCGCACAGGAAGTGGCGCGGAGGATGCTGAACAATAGTTGGGACGAATACGTGCCGAGTTGAGTGACAACAGCGACATCCGCTTGCCGCATCCCTTCAGCCGAATCGTGTGCCAGGTCGATCGGACAGGCCTCATCCCCCCTCGACGAACCGGCGTGAATTGCGTTGAATAGCGATTCACCGCTTCATGCAACCCGTTAGCCCTGCGAACTCTCTATGCCTACCGCGACCGGCGTGCGCGCCGTGGTCTTCGATCTCGATGGACTGTTGGTCAACACCGAGGAACTCTATCCTCGGGTCGGCGCCGAATTACTCCGGCGACGCGGCAAGGTCATGACCGACGAGTTGCTGCATCGCATGATGGGACGACCTGCCCGCGTGTCGTTGCAGATCATGATCGACGAGCACGCTTTGGATGCGACGGTTGAACAATTGTCGCAGGAGACCGCCGAGATGTTCCCGGCCATTCTCGACGCCCATCTCGCGCTGATGCCGGGGGTCGTCGAGTTGCTCGCGGCGCTCGAACGGGCGGAGTTGCCCAAGGCGGTCGCCACGAGCAGCGGCATTCAATTCACGCGCGATGTGCTTGAACGCGTGCAATTGACGCCGCGGTTCGCGTTCTTGCTCACGTCTGAAGATGTGACCCACGGCAAGCCGGCACCCGAGATTTACGAGAAAGCCGCGGCCCGATTGCAGATTTCCCCGCGCGACATGGTCGTGTTCGAGGACAGTCACAACGGCTGCCGTGCCGCGGTCGCCTCGGGAGCGATCGCCATTGCGGTCCCTGGCGAGCACAGCAAACATCACGAGTTCCCCGGCTCACGCTTGGTCGCCAACACGCTGCGCGATCCGCGCGTCTACGAAGTCTTAGGACTCTCAGCGACTTAACTCGCCCCGAGCCCTTCGGCCAGCGCCGCTACGACCGCCGCGGGAGACTCGATCCCCACGGACAACCGAATCGTGCCACCGGTAATGCCGAGCGCCGCTCGACGCTCGGCCGGCATCGTGCGATGGCTCGTCGACTCGGGATGGCTGAGCGTCGTCGAGAGATCGCCGAGCGATGGACAGAACGGAATGCGTTTCGCGCGGTGCATGAACTGCTCGGTGGCCGCGAGTCCGCCGCGCAGCTCGAACGTCACCATGTGCGAGAACCGGTCGCCGCACAGGCGTCGCGCCAATGCATGATCGAGATGACTGGCGAGGCCCGGGTAAAACACCTTGGCCACCTCGGGTCGAGTCGCGAGATATTCGGCAGCGACTTGAGCGTTGGTCGAAGCCCGTTCCATTCGCAGCGCCAATGTGCCTAACCCGCGGGCTGCGAGCCAACAATCGAACGGACTCGCCGACAGACCATAGGTCGTCGACACGACCGGCACGCGCGGCCAGACCGCCGCTTGTCCGCAGATCATGCCCAGCAGCACGTCGCTGTGACCGTTCATGATCTTGGTCAAACTCTCGACCACCAACTGCGCGCCATGTTCCAACGGTCGGCAGATCGTCGGCCCGGCAAAGGTGTTATCAACCAGCAACGCGGCACCATGCTGGCGACCAATCTCGGCCAAGCTCGCAATGTCGCTCACTCTCAACAGCGGATTCGTGATCGTCTCGACCACGATGAGTTTCGTGTTGGGACGCAGCGCCGCTCGCACCGCGTTCAGGTCGCAGGTGTCGATCATCGAACTCGCCACGCCATAGCGGGCCAATTCGCTAGTGAACAACTGCAACGTCCGGCCGTAGATTTGATCGCTGACCACAACATGATCGCCGCTCGCAACCAACGCGAGTGCCCCGGCCGAGATGGCCGACATGCCCGAGCCGCAGATCATGGCGTGATCGGCTCCGTGCAGCTCGCGACACTTCTCGGCGAGCAAATCGGCGTTGGGATGTTTGTCGCGGCTGTAAACATAGCCGTGCTCGTTGCCCGCCAGCATCGACGCGGCCTGCGTGGGATCGTCGCATTGATATACGGCGGCGAGATAGATCGGCGGCGAGATCGGCCGGGTCGCGCCGGGATCGACAAAGTCGGGTCGCGGGCAGAGGTCGTCGGCCCGCTCGGGCTGGGGTTTCTCAGTCATGTCACGCTACTTTGCCAAGGGTGCGTTCAATTGCGGAAGTTGTCGCCGAAGCGATTGGCGAGCGTCGCGCGATACGCGCTCAACACGTGATCGAGCCACGCCGGATCATCAGGCGGCAGCATGACGAGCCGCTCGCGATCGATGCCCGTGAACACGGCGCTCACCACGGGCTGCAAACTCGGATCGCTCATGATGAGCCGTCCGGCGTTCTCGGCTGCCTCGTGGGCGATGCGCTGAAAACGATTGTCATTCGCCACCGCGGTCAGCTCGGCAGGCCACACGTTCACCACATAGGGGACGCCCGCCTCCAGGGCCAAATGCGCAAACAGCCACGCATGTTGGGCATGCACGACGTGCGGATCGAAGTCGCGGATCTCGGCATCGAGCACATCGCGCAAGCGATCGCGGTAGTCGAACAACTCGTGATCGCCGAACGACTCGAACCCCGTGCGGGCATTGATCACGCAATGATCGACGTTCACCGGCGAGCGGGCGTCGCCGATCGTGATGAGTCGAACGTGATGACCGTGCTGGCGCAGCTCGTCGAACAACCGGCGCGTAGTCTGTCCCGCCGCGCCGTCATCGAGCGGAGCATGGTGCGCTAGCAGAATGCGCAGTGGGGGCAACGACAGGGGGGCGGCGTCCAACGTGTGCTCGCGAGTGCAGAGAGCCGAATGGTCGAGCCTCCAGTGTAGCTTGCGTTGCTCGCTGACAGCAATTGCCGCGGGTCATGTATCAGACAGACATGATGTAGCCGAACTCGCCAGAGTTCGGGTGGTGGTCGTGTCAAGCCGCTCCCGAATTCTGGCGAATTCGGCTACGTGAATGGTCACGTTCGACGCCGTGGCTCACGCATCCAAACTCACTTTGACAGCAATGCCATGACAGCGGTCTCGCGTTGGGTTTTTCGGCAAAATGGCAAAATCTTGCGCAATCGACCGAGCCCGATTAGCTGATCTAGGTCACGACTGCCGAACTATTTAAGATGTCCACCCTTTTCGGGACACGGATGCTTTCATCGATCACGTAGCGCGAGGCTCACTCGAGTCTCGCACGCAGTCGCTTCAGCGAGGGAACGTATGGCGACCACCGACCGTAAGACACGACGCAAGATCGTACTTCGTCACGCCACCGAATCCGACGCGGATACTGATTCGATCGCTACGCGACCACCCCGGCGCGGGCGCTGGTTGTCGCGGCTATTCACCTTGGCCGTGGTCGCGCTGGTGGGGCTGTATTTACTACCGCTCATCATCTCGGCTACGCCGTTGGTCAATAACTTGGTGCAGAGCGCATTGCGCGATGTGCGTGGACAGGTCACCTTGGGCCATGTGTCGCTCGGGTGGTTCTCGCCCGTGAAGATCACGAATCTCACGCTGCTCGATGCGAACGGCAAGCCTGTGGCTCGCGCCGAGAGCGCCGCCAGTGAAAAGACTTTGCTTCAATTGGCGCTACAGCCGACCGCGCCCGGCAAGTTCCGCATCGAACGCCCGCAGGTCGAACTCGTTGTTCGCAACGAGGGAAGCAATCTCGAAGATGTGTTGGCCGCGTATCTTCAGCCCGCCACGACCGCGCATCAGGACGGCATCGACGTGTCGATCGAAGTCGTCGAGGGGACCGTGATCCTGCGCGACGAAACGAACGGCGGTCAGTGGCAGATCGACCACTTGTCGTCGAACGTCAGCATTCCGGCGAAACCGACTTGGCCGCTCGAAGTGACCGTGCAAGGATCGCTCGACGACGCGGGAACGCAGATTCCGCTCAATGCGCAGTTGTCGCTGCAAAGCGTCGCTGGCGCGGGCGGCACTCTGGTCAGCACCGGCAAGGGAGCACTGAACGTCGAGCGGTTGCCGCTGGCGATGTTCCAGGCGCTCGCCCGTCGATTCGCGCCCGGCACGCAGTTCGTGGGTGCTCTGAAAGCGAAACTCGACGGCGAATGGGGCGTCGATCAAACCGGCCAAGCCCTGTACCGGGTCCAAGGTCAAGCGAACCTCAGCCAGTTCGTGCTCGCGGCTCCGTGGCTCGGCGCCGATCAATTGCGCATCCAACAGCTCGATTTGCCGTGCAAGCTGAGCTGCGAAGGGGACAAGCTCGTGATCGAGCAACTCTCGGCCACCAGCGATGTGGGCCAGCTCAGTTGCCAAGGGACGATCCCTGGTCTGAAGCAACTGCTGACCGACGCGAACTCGGCCAAGTGGCTCGAGGCCATCAAGCACGCCAATGGCAAAGTCTCGGGCCAGATCGATCTGGCGCGGCTCGCGCAGTTGCTGCCCCAAACCCTGCGGGTGCGTGACGACACGAAGATCACGTCGGGCCAATTGAACGTGCAGTTGACCAGCCAAGACGATGGTGCCCGAGCTGGCTGGCAAGGGCAGATCGAAGCCTCGCGGCTGATCGCCGTGCATCAAGGCGCGCAGCTCAGTTGGGAACAGCCGCTCAAGATCAACTTGGCCGCACATGAGGTGGGCAAGCAAATTGCGGTCGATCGGTTCGAGTGTCTGTCCGACTTCTTGCAGTTGCAAGCGAGCGGCACTCCCGAGGCGTTCCGCCTGAGCGGCACGTGCGATTTGAGCCGGTTGAGCACCGAGCTGGGTCGGTTCGTGCAGCTCGACAAGCTGCGCATGGCCGGCCAGGGTCAAACCAACGTCGAAGTACAAATCGCCGCCGATGGCCAATTCCAGGCCGGAGGCAGCGCTCAGATCACGAACTTTGAACTTACCCAAGGCACGGCTCAACCGTGGACCGAGCAGCAGTTGACCATCACGGCCACGGCCGGTGGTTTGTGGCAGAACGGACGTCCCACGGCACTCCGCACCGGTCAGGCGAGTGTCGCCTCGGGGGCGGATCGCTTGCAGTTGGTGCTCACCGGTCCGGTCGAACAGCTCGACGCCAACACGCAATGGCCGATCGATGCGCAACTCACCGGCGCGGCGGCGGCTTGGATGCGTCGTCTCTCGCCGTGGGTCGATCTCGGCAATACGCTCGTGATCGATGGCCAAGCGCAAGTCACGGCCAAGATCGGTTACTCGCCCGCGGTGATTGACGTGCAGCAAGCGCAAGTCTTGCTCCAGCCGGCCCGCATATCGGTGGCGGGGATCGATATCGAAGACCCGGCCGCGCGGTTGAACGGCTCGGCCCGATGGATCGCGCAGCAACAGCGGCTCGAAATTCGCGATGCAACCATGGCGATCGCACCCGCTGAGCTCGAAATACAAAACACGGTCGTGATGCTCGCCCCGGGCCAAACCGGCGCCAGCGGCAAGGTCATTGTCCTGGGCGATCTCGCCAAGTTGCAGTCTCTGTGGCAAGATCGGAACAGCATTCCAAACTGGATGCTTACCGGCAAGATCGACGGAACGGGCCTGCTCAATCACACGGCAGGCGTCACGCAGTTCGATCTCAACGCGACAATCCAAGACTTGGTCGCCACGCCGCGCACCGGTCAACAGATTGTCGAGCCGGTGGTGAAACTGAGTGCCCGTGGTGGTTACACAGCGAATGAGGTGGCGGTCACGTTCGAGCATTGCGATCTGGCTTGCGACGCAGTCGAGTTGCAGACCGTGGGGCGCATCGATCGCTTGACCACGACGCGCGACATGCAGTTGTCGGGTCGCGTGTCGTACGATCTCAGCAAGCTGACGCGGCTGATGCTGCCGTACATTGGCAATCAGATTCAGCTCTCGGGTCGCGAGACGCATGCATTTCAACTGGCGGGCCCGCTCGTGGCGCCGTCGCAAGCTCCCGCTGAGTCGCAGGCGTTGGCGATTGCCCAGCAGTTGACCGGCAAGACCGAACTGGGTTGGCAGTGGGCGAACTTCTACGGCTTCCGCACCGGTCCCGCCAAAATTGAGGCCGAGATGGGCCGCGGTCTGTTCCGGATGATTCCGACCGAGATCGCCGTGGGCCAGACCGGCAAGTTGCGATTGGGACCCGAGGGGCGGCTGGGCCCCGGTCCGGTCGAAGTGGTGCACGCCCCGGCCAAGGTGATCGAAACGATCGACATCACGCCCGAGATGTGTCAGCAATGGCTCGGCTATGTCGCGCCGCTGTTGGCTGGCGTGGCCGAGGCGCGCGGCAAGTTCTCGGTCGATTTGGATGCGTTGCGGATTCCGCTCGGCGACCTGAACAAAGGTGACGCCGCCGGTCGCATGACCATTCACGACGTCGAGATCGGCCCGGGTCCGATGATCCAGGAAATCGCCGTGCTCTTGGGCGGCGGTAGCGCGGCGAAGTTGACCCGCGAGTCGGTCGTGCCGTTCCGACTGGCACAAGGACGCGTTTATCACCAGAACCTGGAGCTGTCGTTCCCCGACGTGACGATTCGGACGCAAGGCTCGGTCGGGCTCGATCAGACAGTGTCGATGTTGATCGAGATGCCGATGCCCCAAAAGTGGTTGGGGGCCAATCCGCTGCTGGAGAGCTTCCAGGATCAAGTGATCCGCCTACCGATTGCCGGCACGCTGCAACGACCGCAGATTGATCGGCGAGCGCTCGATCAAGTGTTGGCCGATATGACCCGAGCGGCCGCTCAGAATGCGGTTCGTCGCGAGGTTAACCAGGGCTTGGAGAAGTTGTTCGAGAAGATCCCGGGGTTGAAATAGGTCAACGAGTCCGCGAGGGTTACCGATCGCTTGCGGTTTCGCGCGGGGCGCGAGAAACTAGCCCTAGAGAAGCCCGCGTTCCGGATCCGCTGCTATGAAGCTCGTGCTGCTTGGTTCCACCGGTTATCATCCGAACCGACGGCGGCACACGGCTTGCTTTTGTCTGCCCGAGTTGGGCGTGGTGCTCGATGCGGGCAGCGGCATGTTTCGCCTGCGCGAGCAACTCGTCACCGACGAGCTCGACATCTTTCTCACGCACGCTCATCTCGATCACGTTCTCGGCCTGACGTTCTTGTTCGACGTGCTGCATGGTCGCACGATGCGCCGCACGACGGTGCATGCCGAGCCGGCAAAGCTCGCCGCGGTCCGCGAGCATTTGTTCAGCCCGTTGATCTTTCCGGTGCTGCCGCCGTGCGAGTTTCGCGAGATCGCGCCGGTGACGCCGCTCGCACAAGGTGGCAAGCTCACCACGTTTCCGCTCGAGCATCCGGGCGGCACGCTCGGCTTCCGACTCGATTGGCCCGATCGGTCGATGGCGTATGTCACCGATACCGTCGCGCGGCCCGATGCGCCGTATGTCGAGCAGATTCGGGGCGTCGATCTATTGGTGCATGAATGCTACTTCGCCGACGAGCATGCCGAATGGGCCGTGAAGACCGGGCATAGTTGGACCACCGCCGTCGCCGAGACCGCCCGGGCCGCAGGAGTCGGCCGGCTGGTTCTGGTGCACGTCAACCCGCTGGACGATCGCGATGATCCGGTCGGAGTCGACGTGGCGCGGAAGATTTTTCCGAGATGCGAATTGGGACGGGATGAGATGGTGGTCGAGTTTTGAAAGGGCGGTTAAGACAAAATCATGTCGAACAAAATCATGGTTCGCCAAACGAATCGGTGACAGGGCGGAGAAGACAGGATCATGGTGAACAGGATCATGGGAAGCACAATCAAATCGATCCTTCGACCTACAGTGATTTACTTGCGCAGGTTGATCTCAAATCAATCTCCGGCTTTATGATCCTGTTCTTCATAATCCTGTCATCTTGTCTTTCATGATTTTGTTCCCTCGATGATTTTGTCAATCTCCTCGACCTACCGATCGACACGAAACGGTGTGAGATCGATCTGCGGTGGCTCGCCATTGATGAGTTGGGCCATGACCACGGCGGTCGAGCAGGACATCGAAAGGCCTGCGCGGAAGTGACCGGCGGCGATCCAGGCGTTGTCGAACTTCGGCAACCGGCTGAGATACGGCAGAACATCGAGCGTCGCGGGCCGCAAGCCGGACCAACTCTTTTCGACCGGTGCACCCGCTAGGGCTGGTACGAGTGTCGTGGCGAAGTCGAGCAAGCCACGAATCGCGACGTCGGTGGTCCGTTTCTCGAAGCCGACATCTTCTTCGGTTGAACCGACGAGTACCCGTCCATCGTCCCGCGGCACGAGATAGCGCGGGCCATCGTTGATGTTGTGACGAATCACCTCGCGGCCAGGGTTAAGCAGCACGATCTGACCACGAATCGGTTTCACGCCGACTTCAAAGCCGAGCAGCGACGCGATTGGTGCGCTCCACGCTCCGCCGCAGATGCAAACCTTGTCGGCCTCGATCAACCCAATGTTGGTTTGCACGGCGACCACGGACTTGGCCGCGGTCACGAATCCGAGCGCGGCGACCTGCGACGAAAGTTTGACGCCACGTTGCTCACACGCGGCAACCAACGCGCGGAGATGCCGGGGGTTGCGCAGTTGGGCCTCGTCGCGGACCAAATCGACTTCGCTTTGCGGCTGCAAGTTCGGTTCGATGTCGGCAAGCTGCGTCGGAGACACGGTCTCGACCGGCACACCCTGCTGGTGCCACATGCGGCGGAACGACGCGAGTTCCTCGGCCCCGGCCGGACTGTGAGCCAGGAACAACCCGCCGCAACGTCGGTAGCCGTTGTCGATGCCGGTCTCTGCGCGAAGTCGCTCGGCCCAGATCGGATGCAATTGCCAACCGAGAGCCGCGAGTTGATCAAGTGGATGCAGTCCGGCGACGTTGCGAGCCGCGGGAATCATCCCCGCCCCGGCCCAACTCGATTCTTGGCCGAACTGGCCGCGATCGATGACATGGACCTTCGCGCCACGTCCGACGAGTTCATACGCCAAAGAGAGCCCGATCGCTCCGCCACCGACAATGAGTACATCAAAGTTCATGAGGCGATTTTAGCTGACGCACCGCGCAATGCGAGAGGCGCACCGAGGTGCAGAACCGACGACGAACGACTCGGCATCACTTGAGCCACGAATAGTCGCGTCAATCGTCACGATCGCCGCGCAACAATCGTTTGAGCAACACGGGATCGACGCGTCCGAAGAACCGCTCGCGCCCATCGATCACGACCACGGGCACGTGCCAATCGTACTTGGCTTTGAGTTCCGGCTGCTGATCGATATCCACACTCAGTGGGGTGAGGCCATGCGCGACCAGAGTTTCCCGGGCCACGTCGCACAGATGACAGCCGACCCGCGTGTACAGAATCACTTCATGGTCCGACATGCAAACTCCTTAGCGACTACGTTCTGAATCACTCCGCCGGATCGGGCGATGGAATGGCATTTGCGGTCCACTCGTGGCGCTCGTAGCGACGCGAAGTTGTAGCGGCGCAGAAATTTAGCCGAAAGGTGCAATATCTAGTTTACGGACCTACGAATTGCTGGTATTCTCGCCGCGTTAAGATTACTCTAGAAAACGGTTTAGCTCCTATTCTGGAGTCGATTGTCGCAGCCGATCGACGAGCTTGTTCGAGCGTTGCTAGCGAAGGTCACGCGTGAGCCCAGCGATGCGGCATCGGCGGTCGTGTCGAGTTTGTTAGCCCCTAATTCTTGGCCCTGAAGCGGGCCGAAATGAGATGGCGAAACTTCCAGGCGACAAATTTCTCGAACTGCTGCGTCGCAGCGATTTGGTGGATGCCAAGTCGCTCGACAAGTCGTTGGCCGAGTTGTCGGCACAGAAGGGCGAAGCCGCGCTGCTTGATGGCGATCTCGTGTCCGAGCATTTGATTAACGCCGGTCTGATCACCGCATGGCAGCGCGACAAGCTCATGGAGGGGCGTCACAAGGGCTTCTTTGTCGGCAAGTACAAACTGCACTCACTCTTGGGTGCCGGCGGGATGAGCCACGTCTATCTTGCCGAGCATCGCCAGATGCGGCGCCGCGTGGCGATCAAGGTGCTGCCCAAGGCCAAGACGAACAACACCTCGTATCTCGAACGGTTCTATCTCGAAGCTCGCGCCGCCGCCGCGCTCGATCATCCGAATATCGTCCGCGCTTACGACATTGATTTTGACGAAGAGCAGAACGTGCACTACTTCGTGATGGAGTACGTGCAAGGGCGCGACTTGCAGGCCACGGTGAAACAGCGTGGGCCACTGCCGTATGCCGAGGCCGCCGAGTTTATCCGTCAAGCGGCGCTCGGCTTGGAACATGCGCATCAGGTGGGCATGGTCCACCGCGACATCAAGCCGGCGAATTTGCTCATCGACTTGAAGGGAACGGTGCGCATTCTCGACATGGGCTTGGCCCGGTTTGACGAGCCCGAGAAAGATAACGAGAAGGCGTCGCTCACCGTCACGCACGAAGAGAACGTGCTGGGTACGGCAGACTATCTCGCGCCGGAACAAGCGATCAACAGTCACTCGGTCGACGCCCGAGCGGATATCTACAGTCTCGGCTGCACGCTGTATTACTTGCTCACCGGCCGACCGCCGTTTCCCGAAGGCACGATCACGCAGCGGTTGTTGAAGCACCAAACCGCCGAGCCCGCGCCAATCGTGAAGACCCGGCCGGACGCTCCGCAAGAGATCGTCGACATCTGCCGCAAGATGATGGCCAAGAAGCCGGAGAACCGCTTCCAAACCACGGGCGACGTGGCGACGGCGCTGACCGGCTTTATCTCGGCAGTCCGGGGTGACTCGGGCGTGCTGGCCGCTTCGGGGACTGCCTCGGCCAAGGTGGGTGGCTCGGACAGCAATCTCCGCGGTCGGGGCGATGGCGGTTCTGGTCCGTTGCGGACCGACGGGGTTGAATCGGCACCAAACGCCGGGTCGCCGTTCCAAGATACCGCCCCGAACTTGATGCCGACGATCAAGGTCAGCGGCTCGTCGCCCGACATGGGCCTCCCGCAGATCGACACCTCGGGCGGCAGCAAGAAGGGGAGCAAGACCAAGCTGCCGGCCGTCGAAGCCGCGCCGGCTGTTAACGTTCACGATGCCGCGACTCTTCCCGAGGTGCGCATCGGCGGGGCGTCGGCGAGCGGCAAGGGTGCGGTTGCCGCCGCGGCACCGGTTCCTGTCGCCGCAGCCGCAGGCGCTCCCGTGGCTCAAGCAGCCGCGCCTGCACCGATTGCGAAGAAAAAGAAGGTCTCGACCAAGAAGGCGCGTGAACGGGGACAGATGATCATCCTCGTCGGCATTCTCGTGATGATGGCATTGTTCGCAGCGGTGCTGATTCCGCTGATGAAGTACGTCAACGAGCAGAATCGGCTCTTCGAAGAAGACAAAAAGCGGAAGCAGGAACAGAAGAAGGGTGTCTTGGGCCAGTTCGATCCGACGCTCGCGCCAGCGTCGCAGCTTTGCGTGCATCGTCCCGCTGCGTTCGACGCAAAGTTTTCCCAGAACGGCTAGTTTCCGACTGCCGGTTTCGCCTCGGCCGGGTCAATACCCCCGCTGGAATTTCTCTAAGTGCTTGCAATTTAAGCACTTGAAATGTTCACTTGTCCGGATTTTTGGTGGGCATCTAAACTAGAAATGTGGTCGGCGGAGGTCAGCTCGCGGAATCAACGCACCGCGAGCCGACCCTCGATCAACCGACCCGTGGGATGCGCCTAGGAAAGTCGCCCCACCAAACCCATTTCGCTGGATGCATGTCGCCGCACGAACCAAGGTTCCGGCCATGCTGAACAATCGCTCGCAGTCCAACTTTCGCCAACTCAAAACGTCGTCCAAGGCCGTCAAGCGGGCATATCGCTCCGAGCCGACGGTCGCGCAGCAGTTCGGGGGCAAACGTGCCCGCGGACAGCAAAACGTGCGGTTGCCGTACACTCCGCCCGAACGCTGGCACGACCCGGTCGAGGCCAACTCGGGTTATCGGTTTGTCGTCGACGAACCGGGGGCGGGCTATCGGTTTGTGCTGACTCCAGACGAAGTGCGCGAGCGGCTCTCGCAGCTTCCGGCGAAGTTCGTCAAACCGCTACAGGTAGTCCATTTCGCCCAAATGACCCGCAAGAAGCGGCGGTCGCCCTGCTACGGCATGCAGTGGGGCTCGACGATCTACCTGTACCCGATCGAAGTCGATTTGATCGAGCATTACGACAATCCGCCGCGTCCGGGCCAGCTCATTGAAGCGCAAATGTACGGCGGTCAATGGGAAGAGGGCCCCAGCGGTCATTGGCGACTGGTGTGGACCGAGTCGGCGATCAAGGACTTCTTCTTGAACAACATCCTGATCCATGAGTTGGGCCATCTGATCGACGGCCGCAACTCACGCACCATCGACCGCGAACGGTACGCCGAATGGTTCGCGATCGAACACGGCTATCGACCCACGCAGGCCGAACGCCGCCAACGTCGGGCTTAGGCGGCGGAGGATGAGCTTGCCAGGGTGACTCGCTGGTGGCGTGGCAATCGTCGGGGGGTAATCTCGGACCGGCCGACGCATGGCTATTTGCAGCCAATTCACTTGGATTTAGCGGCGATGGTCCGTTATACTCCCACAGTAGGTGAGGGGACACTATCGCATCATCCGGAACTATCCAGAGAGGAATCGTGCCATGAACTTTAGCCGTGTGTTGGGAACGGCTGTATTGATCGCGAGTTTCGCGATCGCGTCACAGGCTCAGGCCGAGCTCAGTCCCCGAGATCAGGCCAAATTCGATGCCGTCAAATTGTCGTTGGAGCAGGCCGTCAGCCTGTACAAGACGAAGAAGCTCGAAGAGCTCGGCATGTTGCTGCAAGAAGTCGAAGTCAAAGTCGGCGAATTGAAGAACGCGCTGCCTGCGGATGAGTTCGCGGGCTTGGAGAAACGCTTGGGCGCTGCGCAGCGATTGCTCAAGAACGCGCTCGACGATCTGCCGATGAAGCCGGCCACACCGGCCAAGACAACGCCCACACCGACGAAGACTCCGGCGAAGACGCCGGCCAAGGGTACCGCGCCGACCGCGGGTGGCGTCAGCTTCGTGCGCGAGATCGCGCCGATCTTTGTGAAGGCCTGCACGGGCTGTCACATCAATGGTGCGCGTGGCGGACTCAGCCTGCGTACTTATAACGACATCATGAAGGGCTCGACGGCCGGCATCATCTTCACGCCGGGCAAGGGTGACGGCGGTGCGTTGCTCGAGCAACTTGCCACCTCGAGCATGCCGCCCGGACCGAACAAGCTCACGCAGATGGAAGTCGCGTCGATCGTGAACTGGATCAATCAAGGTGCGAAGTTCGACGGTCCCGACCCGACGGCTCCGCTGCCGACGTTGGTTCCGGCAGGCACGGCACCCGGCAACAACCCGGGCATGCAAGTGGCACGCGCCACCGGCAATGAAAAGGTGTCGTTCATGCGCGACATTGCTCCGGTGCTGAACGAGACCTGCGTTCGTTGTCACGCGGGCCAGCAAGCGGGCGGCAACTTTGAGATGGCAAACTTCAACCAATTCATCAGCAACCGTGGCGACAGCGGCGGCGCGATTACCCCGGGCAATCCCCAGGGAAGCGTGCTGATTCAAAAGCTGCGTGGCACGGCGACCAAGGGTGGCCGGATGCCGCGCAACCGCGAGCCGCTCTCGGAAGAGACGATCAAGAAGTTCGAGACCTGGGTCGCCGAAGGTGCCAAGTTCGACGGCGAAGACCCGGCGCAGAGCATCGACTTTGCGCTCAAGGTGATCAAGGCCCGTAAGATGACTCACGATGAGCTGGCCGAGTGGCGTGTCGACATGGCCTTGGCCAACTGGGCGATGTCGAACCCGTCGAACAAGCCCGACGTGGTGCGAGCGCCGACGCACACGATCATCGGCCGCTTGCCCGTGGCGCAAATGGAAGAAGCGTCTAAGGTTGCCGCCGCAGTGCATGACAAAGTCGCGCAGGCATTCCGGTTGCCCACGACGCAGCCGTTGCTCAAAGGCAAGCTGTCGATCTTTGTCTTCGACAAGCGCTTTGAGTACAGCGAGCATTCGCGGATGGTCGAGAAACGCGATCCGCCGAAGGATGTCGTGGCTCACTGGCGATATGATGTGGTCGACGGCTACGGCTGCGTGCCGGCTCCACGCGATGGCGACACCGCGTTTGCCGGCAACGTCGCCGAGCAATTTGCGGGCGCTTACATCGAATCGCTCGGCAAGGGGGGCGTGCCCCGTTGGTTCGCCGTTGGTGCCGCGCGCATGATCGCCGCGCGGGTCGAACCAAAGAGCGTGATGGTTAAGACCTGGGACGACGCCGTTGCTCCGGCCATGTCGGGAGCAAGCAAGATCGATCAGATCCTGCAAGCCCGCGACCTCGACGGCACGGGCTCGGCCCTGAGCTACCACTTAGTGAAGTTCATGTCGGCCAAGCAGAATTCGATTCGATTCAATCAGTTGATCGACAACATGAAGCGTGGCACGCCGTTCAACAACGCCCTGCAACAGGCGTACGGAGTGGATGCCAAGAAGCTGGCTTCGATGTGCTTCGGAGGTTAATTGCCATCGCCGGGTTGCCGACTCGGCGTGGGATCGTAACGTGATCGTCGCAGCCCAGAGAAATTCGTTTCTCTGGGCTGTGACTTTTTCAGGGGACCGAAAGTGTCGCTAGCCTTCCGCCTCGTTGCGATGTTTGCATCGCGACGGACACTGGTGTCCTCGGGCAGCAATCTGACAAGGGACTTTCGACTATGACGAAACCGTCGACCGCCGTGGATGCCGAACTTGTTGCCCTGCGCAAGCGGGTCGCCGAACTTGAATCGGCTCAAGCCCAACAGCAGGCCGAACTCGCCACGTTGCAGGCCTCTTCGCATCGGCTGCATACAATTCTCGAACGTTCACCGATCGTGTTGTTCGAGACCGATCGCGATAGCCATTTCTCGTTCGTCGAGGGCAAGGGGCTTGAGCGACTGGGTATCACCGGCGAGCAATTGTTGGGGCGCCCGTCGATGCAGCTTTACGGGCAACTACCCGGCGTGGCCGAGCGTCGCGCGCGCGTCATGACCGGCGAGTCGACCGAGTTCACCTTGCCCGTTCGCGAAGACGCCATCTTCCGTATCTGGACCGCCCCCAGTCGCAACGCAGCGGGCGAGATCGTCGGCACCTACGGCGTGGCGATCGACACCACGGCGCAAAGCCTGGCCGAGCAGCAACTGAAACAACGCGAAGAGTTCTTTCACATGCTCACCTCGGTCTCGCCGACCGGCTTGTATCAGGTGACGGGACATGCAGTCGACTACGCCAATGAGCGGGCGATGGAAATTGCCGGACTTCCACCCGGTGACCTCTCGCCCGAAGCTTGGGCCAACGTGCTACATCCCGACGATCGTGAACGTGTGACGCAGGAGTGGCTCGACACCATCCAACAAAAGCGTCGCTTTGTCAGCGAGTATCGCTTCCTTCGGCCCGATGGCCAAACACTCCATGTCCAAGGCGAGGCGGTGCCGCGGCTCGATGCGCAGGGCAACGTCATTGGCGCGGTCGGCACGATCACCGATATCTCCGGCATTAAGCAAGTCGAAACGCAGCTCAAACGCCACCATGATTGGCTTGAGTCGATCGCCGCGACGGTGCCCGGCGCAATCGCGGTCTACAACATTCGCACGCTCCGCTATTCGTTCGTCAGCGACGGCTTTCGCGAACTTCTCGGCTGCGATCCGCGCGAGTTGCTCGAGGGAAACTTCGACTGGATTGCTTCCCGCACGCATGCCGAGGATTTCGAGCGCGTGATGGGCGAGTCGCGCCAAGCGGTTGCCGACGACGACGCGCTGCCGCGCGAGTTGCGACGCAATATGGTCATCGGTTTCGAGTATCGCATGCGGCATGCCGATGGCTCGTGGCGTTGGGTGCGCACGATTGGCACCGTGTTCTCTCGCGACGAGGAAGGCCGCATTGCCGAAGTGCTCAACGTCACGCTCGACATCACCGATCGACACGAGATGGAGGATCGTCTGCGCGAAGCCCAATCGGAACTCGAGCGTCGCGTCGGCGAACGGACCGCCGAGTTGGGAAGGATCAATGCCAGCCTGCGGCGCGAGATAGACCAGCGCGAAACCAGCGAACTTGAGTTGCGTAATAACAATCGTGTCTTGCGGACGGTCTACGATACGATGAGCGACGGCGTGCAGATCGTGAACGTCGAACAGCGTTTGGTCATGACCAACCGCGCGGGCGATCGAATTCTCAATCTGCATCAGCCGCGTCAGTCGTGGCGATTCGACGGACGCGCGTTCGAGACCGATCAAGCCACGGCGATCGCCCGCGCTGATTTGCCCCACGCTCGTGCCTTGCGCGGCGAAGCCGTCCGCAATTTCGATCTGTATCTCGCTCCCAACGAGCACATGCCCGAGGGCGCTTGGCTGAACGTCAACGCGGATCCGCTGCACAACGATCACGGTCAGGTCACTGGCGCCGTGATTATCTTTCGCGATGATACCGCACGTCGCCGAGCGCTCGACGCGTTGCGGCAAAGTCTCGACCGCTTCAATCTCATGGTCGACGGCTCGAAAGTCGGCCTCTGGGACGCCCTGGTCAACGTCGACGATCCGCTCAATCCCGAGAATCCACTGTACTATTCGCCCCACATGACGCGGTTGCTCGGCTACGAGCCGGCCGAGTTCGGCACCAAGCTTAGCGCCTGGGCCAATCATGTTCATCCCGACGATCAACCGCGGGTCTTCGCTGCGCTCATGGCGCACATGAACGAGAATGTGCCCTACGACATCGAGTATCGTTGCTATACCAAACAGCGCGAACTACGCTGGTTCGCCGCCCGGGGCGACTCGATTCGCGACGAACACAACCGGACTATTCGTTTGAGCGGTTCGTTTATCGACATCACGGCCCGCAAGCTAGCCGAACAAGAACTGGCGCAGAAAGAAGGCTTGCTGCGCATCATGATGGATACGACGTCGGCCGTCGTGTACATCAAAGATCTCGACGGTAGGTATCTCTACATCAATCACGAGTTTGAGAAGCTCTTTAACGTCACGCGCGAGCAGCATATCGGGCGGTCCGATTTTGACCTGTTTCCGCACGATGTTGCCGAGGCGTTCCGCTGCAACGATCAGCAAGTTGCTCAAGCGGCCGATCCCGTGCAGTTCGAGGAGTACGCGCCGCGTGACGACGGTATGCACACCTATCTGTCGGTGAAATTCGCAATCCGCAATTGGTCCGGCGACGTCTACGCGACCTGCGGCATCTCGACCGACATTACCGAGCGCAAACGGTCCGAAGCACGCTTGATCGAAGATCAGCGATTCTTGCGCGGGCTGATCGCCGTCAACGAACGCGAGCGACAGACGATGGCCTACAACCTACACGACGGTCTGATTCAGTACATCACCGGCAGCGTCATGGAGATTGAGGGACTGACCAAAACGATTCAGCTCAATGACGAGCAACGCTCGCGTTTCGACAACGTGCTGCGTAGTTTGCGGCAGGCGATCAACGACGGACGTCGCGTCCTGTCGGGCCTGCGGCCATTGGTGCTCGACGCCTCGGGCGTGGTGATCGCGCTCGAACATCTGCTCGCCGAGCTGCGGGCCAACACGACCATCGATTTATCGCTCACGCAGCGCGTTGACTTCGATCGCTTGCCGCCGTTGGTCGAAGAGATGATCTATCGTATCGTGCAGGAATCGCTCAACAACGTCATCAAACACAGCGGTGCCAAATGGGCCGGTGTCGTCCTCTATCAAATGGGCGACAATGTGCGGATCACGGTGCGCGACGATGGCCACGGCTTCGACCTCCGGCAAGTCAATCCTCGCCGCTACGGCTTGCAGGGCATTCGCAAACGGGCTGAGTTGATCGGCGGCACGGCCGAAATCGAGAGCTCGCCCGGCCACGGTACTGTGGTCTCGGTTACACTCCCGCTCACGTTGCGCGAACTGTCGGGGCCCGCTTGATGCAGATTATTTGCGCCGCAGCACAAACACCACATCCTCGCTCTTATCATCGAGCTTGATCGGGTTCTCAATATCGTAGGCAAAGTCGAACGTCTCGATGCATTTCCATTGCGGCACCCGGGCGAGCAGCGCGGTGAACTGGGCGCGGGTATACGTGCGGAAGTGCAGCTCGTCCTGCAAGCGAAACTGTTGCGTGGGCGTGTAGATATCGAACCGCATCGCCGTGCGTTCCATGCGACGGCGTCTGTCGTGCTCGACGATCTTCATGTAGGAGTTCACCACGAGGTTGCCGCGTCGGGCCGACCACGATTCTTCGACGCACTCGGGCTGTCCCTTGGGTGTCAGATGCAAACCGAGTAAGTAGATGCCGCCCGGCGCGATCGCGTCGGCCATGCATTTGAGATGCGCCTCAGCAGCCGCTTCGTGGGGCAAATGGCGAAAGGTGTTGATCGTGTTGAACGCGGCGTCGTACGGCTTGGCGACCCGAAAGTCGGCCATGTCTTCGACCCGCACATGCTGCGGAAACCCATACCGGGCCAACCGCTGATTGCAGAACGCCACGGCTTGCGGATTCAGATCGCCACCGGCGACGCGATAACCAGCTTGAGCCAGTTTGATCAACAACCGGCCCGTGCCGCAGGCTGGTTCGTAGATCTTCTTCACCGGCCGAGTGGCAAACTGCTCGAAACACGCCTGCAGGAAGTCGAATTCAGCTTTCCAATCCGAGCCGAACAAGAGGTCGTAGTACTTCGGATAGTCGTAGATGCTGCCAGTGCGTGTTTCGAGCATGAGAAGGCCAAAGCCGCTTGATGGTGTGAGAAGTTACTGCTTCTGCATTTCTTGCAGTTGTTTCTGGAACTCCGGATCGTTCATGATGGCGGCCCCGCCCACGACGACGGCGAATCCGGCGACCACCATGCCGATGACGATCAATCCCGTCCAGACGAGCATGAGCTTTTGAATGCCCCACTCCGACGCTTTGATCCATCCATATACCAACGCAATCAGCGGTCCGATGCCGCACAGCGACAGCACGATCGAGGCGATCCCCACGCCCGTCTGCCCGCGTTGAAACATCTGGATCAAGACCATCACAAAGCAAACCAGCGACCCAATCCCGATCACGACCTGAACCAGTTGGAGCAAAACAAAACCACCGCCAAGAGCAGGAGCTGCGTTCATCGGCCACCTCGGTAAGAAAGGAAAGGCATTCGTATGCGATGCGACGCTGTCCCATGACCGGGCGGCGCGATCCACGCGGGGCTGAAAAGTGTGAGGATTCTAAAGGCTTCGTCAACGTTTAGCAATCAATCATCGCCCGATAATCGTACAGCCGCTTGCCATCGTCATGCAGTCATTGCAAGATGACGGGCTGCGACCGAACTTGTTTCCACGGGAAATTTACCGATGAAAGCTGCCTTTATCCGTGAATGTGGTCTGCCGCAGAACATCCAGTACGGCGACTTGCCCGACCCGACGCCGAGCGGCGATCAAGTGCTGGTGCGTGTCAAAGCGGTGGCGGTCAATCCGATCGACACCTACATTCGCGCCGGCGGCGTGAAGATGAACATTCCCACGCCGTACGTCATCGGCTGCGACGTGGCCGGCGTCGTCGAGCAAGCGCCGGCTGGCTCGCGCTACCGAGTCGGCGATCGCGTCTGGGGAAGCAATCAGGGGCTATTCGGGCGACAAGGCAGCTTCAGCGAACTGGCCGCGATCGATGCCGCGTGGCTCTATCCGACTCCGCCGACGGTTAGCGACGAAGCTGCGGCTGCCGGGGCGCTCGTGGGCATTACCGCGCATCTCGGGCTCTTCCGTTGTGCGGCGCTCCGGCCGGGCGAGATCGTGTTCGTCAACGGTGGCACCGGCGGTGTCGGTTCGAGCGTCGTGCAAATGGTCAAAGCGACTGGCGCTTACGTCGTCACCACCGTCGGCAGCGACGCCAAAGCCGAGGCGGCTCGCCAACTCGGCGCCGATCTCGCCATAAATTACAAGACGGAAGACGTCGACACCGCGATCAAGCAATTCGCGCCGCAAGGTGTGAACATCTATTGGGAAACGCTGCGCGAGCCCGACTTCGATCGCGCCGTGGCGTTGCTCGCGCCGCGTGGCCGAATGGTGATCATGGCTGGTCGCGAGGCTCGGCCGGTGTTTCCCGTGGGACCGTTTTACGTCAAGGATTGCTCGCTGTTCGGCTTTGCGATGTTCAACGCGACGCCCACCGAACAGCAAGCGTGTGCCGAGGACATCAACCGCTGGCTGGCCGCGGGGACCTTCCGACCACGCATCGATCGCGTGCTGCCGCTGAGCGAAGCCGCCGCGGCGCATCGCCTGCAAGAAGAGAACACGCTTCAGAAAGCAGGCACGCTTGCCGGTAAGATCGTGCTCGTGCCGTAACGTTGGGCACGCGTCTCGCGTGCCTGAAGCCGCTACGTCGCACGATTCGCACATTATTGCCTCCCCCCGGATTGTCGAACACAGTTCAAGATCTTTCGACGAAACCACTCCTGGCACGCGAGACGCGTGCCCCACGAGGTCACCATGCCCGCTCGCCTGTTTCTGCTGGTGTTTTCGCTTCTGGTTGCACCTGCGTTCGCTGCCGAGACCATCGATCACGCGCGGGTCGTGTCGGCGGTGCGGAAAGCCTTGCCGCTGCTTGTGCAGAGTTCGGCGACGTACCAGCGCGAACGGCAATGCTTCGCCTGTCATCATCAAGCACTGCCGGTGATGGTGTTCACTGCGGCCGACGCTCGGGCGGTGACTTATGATCGTGGCGCTTCGGCGCTCGAAGCCAGCTTCACGCACCGCTACTTTCGTGATCGTCGCGCGCAGTTGATCAAAGGCGAGGGGGTGCCCGGCGGTCCGTACACAGCGGGTTACGCGTTGCTCACGCTGGCCGAGCAACGCTGGCCCCGGGACGATACGACCGCTGCGCTCAACGAGTACCTGCGCGTCAAACAGCAGTCCGACGGCGCATGGCCGATGAGCTCGCGGCGTCCACCGTTAGAATACAATCTGTTCACGTCCACGGCCCTGTCGCTCCGCGCCTTGCAACGGCGAGACGAGCTGCCCACGCCGGTCGTCGCCGCATGTCTTCGCAAGGCCCAGGCTTGGCTCGCGAAGTCGACGGCCGTCGAAACCGACGAACGAGCCATGCGACTGCTCGGGCTGCATTGGTCGCAAGCTGCCGATGATCTCGTCACGAGCGCCGCCCGCGACTTGCTCGGCGATCAACGGGACGACGGCGGCTGGGTTCAGACCGCTGAACTCGACAGCGATGCTTATGCAACCGGCGAAGCCCTCTACGCGCTCGCCGAGTCGCGGCAACTTCTGCCCACCGAGCCCAAATTTCTCGCGGGCATCGACAATCTCTTGCGAACGCAACTCGCTGACGGCTCGTGGCATGTGAAGAGTCGCAGCAAGCCATTTCAAACGTATTTCGAGAGCGACTTTCCTCACGGCACCGACCAATTCATTTCCATCGCCGCGACCTGCTGGGCCACGCTGGCTCTGCTGCAAGCACTGCCCATGGTCGATGACCCGCTTGCTGACAGTCGTGTTCCCGTGTTCGTCGCGGGCAGCGAAGGTTATCACTCGTTCCGCATCCCCGCCCTGGTGACGACCAGCGCCGGCACGCTCTTGGCGTTCAGCGAAGCTCGCAAGAGTAGCCGTAGCGACACGGGCGAGATCAACGTGGTACTTCGCCGCAGCAGCGACTCGGGCCGAACGTGGCAGCCTCTGATCGTGGCGGCCGAGATGGGCGAGCACACCATCGGCAATCCGTGTCCCGTGGTCGATCGCATGACCGGCCGAGTGCATCTGCTGCTGACTCGCAATCATGGCCAAGATAAGGAAGGCGAGATCTCGCTCGGCACATCGCGCGAGCCCCGCACCGTGTGGGTCACGACTAGCGACGATGATGGCCGCACGTGGTCGCCGCTGCGAGACATCAGCCCGACGACCCGCGAGAACGATTGGGGATGGTACGGTACCGGCCCCGGTTGCGGCATCCAACTCGCCTCGGGCCGGCTCGTCGTGCCGTGTTATCACACCCCGGCCAAGTCACGGGTCCAATCGGCTCACAGTATTTACAGTGATGACCACGGCGTGACTTGGCAGCGCGGCGAGGCGTGTGGCCCAAATTGCGGTGAGAGCGCGGTGGCCGAGGCTCACGACGGCTCGCTGGTGATGCTCATGCGACAGCATCCGGAACGGACCGGCCAGCGGCATCTGGCGATCAGCCGCGACGGTGGCGTGACGTGGACCAAGCCGGAGAAAACGCTCGTCGATCCCGGCTGTCAGGGAAGTATGGCGAAGGTTCCCGCGCCGGACGACGGTCTCCGCCCGTGGATTGCGTTCGCGAATCCGGCGAGTGACAAGAAGCGCGAACGGCTCACGCTGCGATTGAGTCCCGATCTCGGCGCGACGTGGCCGCGTGAGTTGCTGCTCGACTCGGGTCCATCGGCCTATTCCAGCTTGAGCGTCCTCGCCGACGGCAGCCTTGGCTGCTTGTACGAACGGGGCGAAAAAAACGCGTACGAAACGGTGAGCTTCGTACGCGTCAAGGATGTACCAATCTTGGGAAGTCGAAAGTAGCCGAACTCGCCAGAGTTCGGGTCGCTGCCCGGTCTAAGGACTCCCGAACTCTGGTGAGTTCGGCTACAAGGCGCTTTCGACAGCGTCTACTTCTTCGTGGGCAGTTGCGGGCCTGCGACCGGCTTGGCGGCCGTGGCTGTGCTCGTCGGCGCGAGCCGCTCGGTGAAACGAGTCGTGTAGTGCATCGCGCTCGTGTCACCCTGCACGCCGACGACGTGCTTGTCGAGCGACAGTTCTTGCAACGACATCCGCCCGGCTTGTAAGTCGAATCGCAGCGTGCCGTTCGTCTCGCCTTGCACGAGTTGCGCCTCGATGCTCGGATCGCTCACGGGCGTCAGCACTTGAGTTTCGACCTTGATCGTGGCGAAGCCGTTCTTGACGTCTTCGAGCGCGAATTGCTGACGCCGTTCAATCTTCTTCGGTTGTCCGCCGCGATCCGAGACCACAATATCGTCGGGCATCGTCCATTGAAAACCGATCGCAACCGGCTCTTCGGGGAGCGGAATCGTAACGTTCTTGGAACCCGCGGCCTTCGCGGCGTCGAGATCGTCGCGATTGAGAATCTTGCCGGTGGCGTCCAATGTGATCGACGACAGCGGCTGACCGACGCTCTTGGCCACGTCTTGGAACCCGACCGGGGCTTCTTTGTCGGTCGTGCTGTCGTAGGTGATCTCTTGTCGGCCGGTCAACTTCTGCCGCATCTGCACACTTTCGACCGAGTGAATGAACGTCGCGCGGCCTTGCTTGTCTACCTGGCTAACCTTCCATAGCTTGACAGACTTGCTGAAGGTATCGGCCGTTTGCGTGGTGCCACTGACGGTCATGCGCACAGTAGCTTGATGCTCGACATCCCAACGGAGTGTTTCGCCCTTGGTGAACTTGTAACGCAGCAAATACGTCTTGCCGGTTGCAGGTCCTGCGGTGGAAGCCGTCGCGGGATTTGATTTGGGGGCAGGTCCGGACTTGGTCGTAGTGGCCGGCTTCGGCGACGTGGTGGCGATCGGCTTCGGCGGAGTCGGCGTGGCGGTCGCGTTTGAAGATTTCGCCGCAGCGGAATTCTTCGGCACCGTGGTCTTCGTTTTCACTTGAGCGGGCGACGGCACCGGCGGCGCGGGAGGTGTGTTCTTGCCGGTCTTGTTCGCCGCGGCTGCGACAGGCTTTGGCTTGGCGGCGACCTTGACCGGGTCATCCTCACCCCAAGCGGCATGGCACAACAAACTGGCGACAACGCACCACGAGACGACCATCCTGGTCATGGCGTGCATCCTTGCAACGTGATGAAAATGGATTGAGTTGGCTTAACGACCGTCGCCCGCGGTGAGGCTGCCGCCCCAGCCGAGCTTCTCGCGCAACGTACGGTAGTAACCGTGACCACGGACTTCAACAAGCTTGAACTTCGGCTCGGCACGGCGGATCCGCACGCGATCGCCCGGTTGCAACTCGCTGATCACATGGCCATCGACCACAGCAAACGCACCGGTCTGCGGCGGCACCACCTGCACGTCGAACACCCGATCGGCCGAATCGACCACGGGCCGATTGGTCAACGTGTGCGGGCTGATCGGCGAGATCACCACGGCTTGCAAATCCTTGCGCAAGATGGGACCACCCGCCGATAAACTGTGCGCTGTCGAACCCACGGGCGTGGCTACGATCAGGCCGTCGCAACTATAGGTAGTCACCCATTCTGCGTCAACGTAGAGATGCAGTTGCAGCATGCGAAACGGCTCGCCCGCGCGGACGGCCACCTCGTTGAGCGCCAGCCGCTGCCACACCTGCCGATCATCGCGAATCACCTCGCATTCGACCATCAAGTGCTCGATCACGCGAAACTCGCCCGCGGCAATCGCCGGCAGCACTGCTAGCAACTCCTTGGCCCGCAGGTCGGCAAGAAAGCCGAGCTTGCCAAGATTCACGCCCACCACAGGCACTTGGCGATAGCCCATCTGCAGAGCCGCGCGGAGAATCGAACCGTCGCCACCAAAGACCAAGGCTAGATCGGCATCCACGCGGCTCAAGTCGGCCGTGAACGTGAAGTCCCACGCGACAATGTCCGCCACCGCCTCGATCAACGGCCGCGCTTGTTCGGCTTCATCGACGACGTGCTGCCGACTGCCCAGGCCCAAGACCATCACCCGGGGTCGACCGCGGAACGGCATCGACTGACTCGCGACGGTCATGACTTCGCTCCGGTCCAGGTCGCGACTTGCGTGAGATGATCGGCCGAGGCGAGGCCTTCACCGAGCACGGCGAGCACGCGGGCTTGGTCGCCCCGGAGGAGTGCCGCGGGGTCGAGCCACAAGCCGGCGAAGTTCGGGCTGCGGAGGATGCCATCGCCGTCGGGGGCGAGTGGCGTGTATTGGCCGTCGACCAAGCAAAACCAGTCGATCGCTTGATCGTACACACGCCACACGATGTACTCGCGCACCCCGTGGCGACGATATACGTCCAACTTCTGATGCATATCGTAACTGACCGAGGAGTTCGCGACTTCAACGATCAACTCCGGCGGCCCGACGAGGTAACGGTCGTCACTCGTTCTCGACTGCCCGCCGCAGCGCGGCTCGAGGCACAACGCTACGTCCGGACATGGCATGTTCTGATCATCGAGCCGCACCGACGGTTCGAGGTAACATAGAGTACCGAGTGCCTGCTCTTCATAGCCCATGACCCAACGAGCGATGCGAGCGTGAGGTCGCGAATGATCTACGGATACCGCCGCGTTCATATACACCACCCCATCAATGAGTTCCGCCCGTTTGATCGACGGCGTTTGCTCCCACCGCCGCTCGAACTCGGCGCGACTCAAAAAGTCACCCGGCTCCAAACGCGGCAGCGATTGCGCAGAGCGAGGCAGATCGAACGCCAGCGAGTGACTATGAGAAGGGATCGTGGCCATCGGCGCGGACTCTGTACCCCGGAAGATTGGATCTACCGCCGATTATACGCCACCGCCGTGCCAGCGTCTTGCTCAGTCAACGGACTATTTCGCAAGCAGTTGCTTGTGAACTCGCGCCACATCGGCCATGTAGTGCCCGATCGGGTATTTGTCCGCTGCCAGAGCGATGTGCTCCCGGGCCTTGGCGAGCTTGCCCGTGGCGTCGTAGTACAGCCCTAGATAAAGATGGGCGTAGAACCGCCGTTTATACAACTCGTCGGCCGAGGGCTCGCCAGCCTCGACGGCTTTGAGCACGTCGTCGACCGTCAGCTTGCCCGCGAACAGGTCGTAGACCTCCATCATCGGCACACGCATGTCGCGTTTGATTTTCAAAATCGAACTACGCGCCTCGTCGAGTCCCACGCCCCGAGCCATGCACAAAAACCGCCACACGGCATTCTCGACATCATTGTCATCAAACGTCTGATACACCTCGAACTGCTTCCGGCCGCGGTCGTACTCACCCGCATAGTAGTACGAGATGCCACGCATCCAGTGCTGCCGCTCCAAGTCGGGCGACAACTTGATCGCGGCGTCAAAATCGGCGATCGACTCATTAATCCGGGCGAGCTTGAACTGCTCGGCTCCGCGTAGATCGAACAAACGGGCCGACGGGGCCAAGGAAATCGCCTTCGTAAAGTCGTCGACCGCCGCTTGGGGCTGCTTCATCGCCGCATGCATGCGACCGCGCAGCACGAAGGCTCGCTGATCCTGCGCGTTGGCCGTGATGGCTCGCGAGACCAACTCGATGGCTTGCGCATGATTGCCCGCGGCAAAGGCATCTTGCGCTTGATTGAGCAAGTCGTCGGCAGCAAACGCCGTCGCGACGCACAATGCAACCAACACTAACCCAACGCAGCTCGGCAACCGAACTCGGACCAGCAACATGCGGCAACGCTCCGTGTTGAACCTCATTGATCGCGGCATTCGCCCCTTAACTGACCGCTAAAAACGCTTCGCGCAGTTGATCGATGAACTTCGGGCACTCGGTGGGAGGATCGGTCTTTTCTTCGTATTCCAGCACGATGTAGCCGCGGTAACCCACATCGGCCATCATCTTGGCGAACCGTTTGAAGTCGGCCGGTTCCTTCGAGCCACCTTCTTTCGCGATGACGACTTTGATCTGCACGTTCACCGCGTACGGGGCAATCTTGGCTAGGTCGCCGTATGGATCGGCCGTGTGGAAGTTGCCGGTGTCGACGTTCACGCCGAACCACGGACTCTTCACGTCGTTGACCAACTTGAGCAAGCCCTCGGCCGTGGCCGTCAAGCCGCCGTGGTTCTCCAAGGCGAGCGTGACACCGTGTTTGCCCGCGTATTCGCAGCACTCTTCCATCCCCTCGACCGCTAACTGATGAGCCTCGGCCTCGGTTTGATCTTTGCCTTTGTTGCCCGAGAAGATGCGGATCGTCGGCGCGCCGAGCACATCGGCATGGTCGACCCAACGTTTCACGAGCTGGATTTGCTCGTCACGCTTCTCACCCTTGGGCAGACACAAATTGTTGCCGACCGCCGTACCCGAGATGTCGAGCCCCAGGCGGAAACATTGTCCCTTGATGTCGTTGAGATACGCGGTTGTGACGTCCTTGGGGAAGTAGTAGCTTGTCAGCTCGGTACCTTCGAGGCCGAACTTGGCACAATCGGCGACAAAGTCCTGGAGCGTGAATTCGCTCTTGGTGAGCAACTCGCGATAGCTGTAGGCCGCGAGACTGAACTTGAACTTCGGCTTGCCCGGTCGAGCAATCGGCGCGATCGCCCGAGCGGTCCCCGGCAGTGCCGCACCGGCGGCCAGCGCTCCAGCGGCGAACAATCCAGTGCGGGCCAAAAAGTCACGTCGAGTCGTCGAGTCGGTCATGGCGGGTACCGTAGGGGCTGCGAAGTTTTGGGGCAAAGCGTGAAGCAGGCCCCAATTGTGGCTCCCGGCGGAACGCGATTCAAGCGGTGGTGGCAAATAGGGGCAATACCGCCCCAGCCTGTGTGCCATGTCCACGTCTTCGTGGACGTGCGATTCACCGGAGAATCATGGCCACGCAGACGTGGCCATGGCACACGATCTGGTCAATAGAGTTCAATAGCCGGCAAATCGTCGGAACTCGGGCTCGTCGAGAAACACGGCCTGCCGCACGAGTTGAGCCATCACCGCTTGGGACGGTGCACCGAAACACGCGAGCAATTTGTCCCACGCCTCGGGCGGACACTCCCCTTTCAGATCAACATATAGCAGCCGGCCGGCCCGATCGTACAGCGCGCCGTCGAGTTGCCACGACACCGGCTCACCCTGCGACGAGACCCACACGAACGACCCGTCGGGCTCGATGAACATCCGCGGCAACTGCTCCATCGCCGCGTAAGCCTCTTCAAAGCTGACCTCGAACGGCGTGGCGATCTGCTCTGGCGGCACGATCAACCGTTGGCATTCGCGACCGTCAATCTGCATTGTCTCGGTCGCCAACGTACCGGCCGGCCGCGCGTGCAACGTGATTTGAAATCGATACAACATCGGTCGCTTCCCACAGACATTTCTCGGCCCGCCTGATCGTAACCGTAAAACGATCCGTTACAATATCCATCGCTCCGACCTGCCGCTGTCCACGTATCTCATTTCACTCGCCACTTGGACCGCCCATGTCCACTCGCGTTCCCCGTTCCAACGAACGATATCGTCGCGCGCTCGAATTGATTCCCGGCGGCACACAGTTGGTCAGCCGACGACCGACGCGTTACGCCAATGGCGTGTCGCCGATTTTCGCGGCGCGGGGCAAAGGGGCTCGCATCTGGGACATCGACGGCAACGAGTATATCGATTGGGTCAGTGGCATCGCGGCGATCATTCTCGGCTATTGCGACCCGGTGGTCGACGAAGCGGTGCGCGAGCAAATGTCGCACGGCACGATGTTCTCGATCAATCACGAACTCGAAATCGAGTTGGCCGAGGAGCTCGTGCAGACGATCCCGTCGGCCGAGATGGTCCGCTATGCCAAATGTGGCGGCGAGGCGTGTGCCATGGCGGTGCGGATCGCCAGAGGTGCGACGGGCCGAGACAAAATTCTGTTCTGTGGTTATCACGGTTGGCATGACTGGTATCTGGCAGCCAATCTCGCGGCCGACGCCAATCTCAACGCTCACCTATTCCCCGGCATCGAGCCGATCGGCGTGCCGCGTGCGCTTGCTGGGACTGCGCTGCCGTTTCCGTTCGGCGATCTGGCGGCGCTTGGTAATCTGCTCGACGAGCACCGGGGCGAAGTGGCTGCGGTGATCATGGAGCCGATGCGATCCGAAGAGCCGCCGCCGGGCTATCTGGCCGGAGTCGCCGCCTTGTGCCGCGAGCGTAGCGTGGCGTTGATCTTTGATGAAGTGTCGTCGGGTTGGCGGATCCATCTCGGCGGCGTGCAGGCTCACACGGGCGTGACCCCCGACATGACCGTGCTGGCGAAAGCGATCTCGAACGGCTACCCGATGGGTGCGGTCGTGGGTCGCCGCTGGGTCATGGAACCCGCGGGACAGATGTTCATTTCGAGTACTTATTGGAGCGACACCATCGGCCTACGAGCGGCCCTGACCACGATCCGCGAGCTGCGGCGGCGTAACGTCTCGGCCCAACTGCATCAATTCGGAGCTGAGTTGCAACGTCGCCTGAACGCCGCGGCCACCGCCACGGGGTTGAACGTTCGTTGCGGCGGGGTTGCGATTCACCCGGGCCTCCAGTTCGGCACGAGCGACGCCGCGCTCAAGAGCAAGCTCACCACGCTCTACATTCAGGAAATGGCCAAACGCGGCTGTCATGGTTATGCGTCGTTCTATCTGAACGCCGCTCAGGGCTCTGCCGAACTTGAGCAAACGGTCGCCGCCGCTCACGAAGTGTTCGCGCTCATGCAGCAGGGAATCGAGACCGGCACGCTCGACTCGTTGCTGGAATGCGATCTGACGCAGGATGCGTTTCGGAGATTGGTGCGGTAGGGGAGGTAGGGTGAGTAGGAGACTCGCGAAACCGCAAGCGAGCTACAAGTGTCAAGCGACTATCGGGACTCTTTCAACTAAGCACCAAGAACAAAGCACCACTTACTCACCTACTCACCTGCCTCCCACTTGTCTTACTCCCCTGAAATAATCCGGGGGCGCTGCTTTACATCCGCCGCGCCGCGGGGTGTAATCGCTCGTTCTATCTCGCACGCCTCCGGATTCTTGCTATGAGCGACGCCCCCAACTACGACCCCTACGCGATCACCGCCGATGGGATCATCGAGCCGCCACAGAGTTTGTGGCAAGCCCTGCGTAAGATCGGCCCGGGGATCATCTTGGCGGGCAGTATCGTCGGCTCGGGCGAACTCATCGCCACCACCGCGCTCGGGGCCGAGTTCGGCTATTTGCTGCTGTGGCTGATTCTATATAGCTGTGTTATCAAGGTCTTTGTTCAGATCGAACTGGGGCGCAACGCCATCTCGTCAGGCAAGCCCACGCTGTCGGTGCTCAACGAGTTGCCTGGACTGCGGTTCGGCACCAATTGGCTAGTCTGGTGGTGGTTCTTTATGTTGCTCTGCACGGTCTCGCAATTGGGCGGCATGACCGGCGCGGTCGGGCAGTCGCTCAACATCGGCTTTCCCGGCGTATCGCAAACCGTGGCGACGACGCTCGACTCGTTCTCGACCGCTTGGGGCGATGAAGTGCGCGCTCGGCCCGAGTATCCGTGGGCGTTTCTGACCTGCTTCGTGGCGATCATTCTGCTACGCAGTGGCGGCTATCGACGGGTCGAAACATTGACCACGCTATTGGTCGCCAGCGTCACGCTGGTCACGCTTGTCTGTGTCTTGGCACTGCCGCTCACCGATCATGCACCCGACATCGGCGCGATGCTCACGGGGTTGATCCCCACGGCGCTGCCGGTCGCGGCCTTGGGAACGGCGCTCGGAGCGTTCGGCATCACCGGCGTCGGTGCGAGCGAGTTGTATTCGTACCCGTACTGGTGCTTGGAAAAAGGTTACGCCCGCTACACCGGCCCGCACGAGAATACCGAGGCGTGGCTGAAACGGGCTCAAGGCTGGCTACGCGTGCTGTATCTCGATGCCTGGTTTAGCATGGTCGTATTCACGATCGCGACCGTGGCCTTTTACATCATGGGGGCCGCGGTGCTCAACCCGCAAAACCTGCATCCCAAAGGGACTAAGGTCATCGAGGTATTGAGCGAAATGTACGTTGGCCCGTTCGGCAAGTGGACGCAGATCGTGTTTCTCATCGGGGCTGGTCTGACGTTGTTCAAAACCTTGTATGTCTCCAGCGCGTCGCACAGCCGATTAGTCACGGACTTCTTCAAGCTCAACGGTTGGGTGCAACTCAATCATCCGGCCGACCGACTGCGGTGGATCAATCGTCTGTGCATCTTTTTTCCGGTGTTCGCACTCGTGTTGTTCATCATCTTTGGCGATCCCAAGGCGATGGTGATCTTCGGCGGCATTGCGCAGGCGATGACCTTGCCGATCATCTCGGGAGCCGCGATCTTCCTCCGTTATCGCCGCACCGATCCACGACTCGCCCCGCGGTTTCTCTCGGACATTTGTCTGTGGCTGGCGTTTGTCTCGATCACGGCCGTGGCTTTATACGGCGTGTGGAATCAGGTGAGTAAACTGATGCAGCCCGCATGATGTGCGTTTAGAACCGAGTCACGCTCACGCTGCTATCAGCTAGCAAGCGTGGCTCGTCTATCAACCGCTTCGCCGCTTCTGGTAAATTGCCTCCCCGCATGGACGCAATCACTGCCCGGAGATTCTCGGCGTGTCGCTACTCTTCAAGGTTTTGTTCGTCAGCGCGTGCAAGAACACGCATCACAAGCTGGTGCTCGACGCGTTGCGCTATCTGCAATGTCCCGAGGGGGATAGCTGGCGCAACTTGTTCGTCAAACATCACGTGACGCTGCTCACCGGCTCGAAAGCGCCCGACGATCAATTCAAGGACTTTAAGAACCACGTCCTGCACGTGAACGACAACTTCTGGGGCGGCGCGATCAGCGCGGCGAAGCTGTGGTACGGCCGGACCGTCGAGTTGCTGGCAAATCAATCGTGGCTCGAGGCGATCTACGCGGCGGGCGTGCTCAGTCATTATGTCTCGGACCCGTTCATGCCGTTTCACTCGGGCCAAACCGAGGCCGAGGGCAAGGTGCATCGCGCGGCCGAGTGGAGCATCGCGTGCAGTTACAGTGAGTTGCAGCAGATTCTCGAGATGGACCTGGGCGGATATCCGGCGGTGAGTGTCGCCGAGGGGGACGATTGGCTGGGCGAGTTGATTCGCGATGGGGCCGTGGCCGGCAATCAGCATTATCAAGTCATCATCGATCACTACAATCTGGCCGCGGGGGTGAAAGACCCGCCGGCTGGGCTCGATCAAGAGATCAAGGATCGCGTGGCGAAACAAATCGGCCTGGCCACGGTGAGCATTGCGCGGGTGTTCGATCGTGCGTTTGCCGATGCTCGGGTCTCTCCGCCCGAGGTGATCGTGACGCTCGAAGGGATTCTCGCCACGCTGCAAGTGCCGATTCACTACGTGACCAAGAAGCTGGCCGACATGAAAGAACGGGCGGTCATCGAGTCGATTTATGCCGAGGTGCAACAGATCGGCAAGGCGGTGGCGACATTGCCCGAGGATGAACGGACCGTGCGCAAACTGCATGCCCAAGAAGTGCTCAAGGTGCCGTTGGCGGAGCTCGATGCGCAGAAGCCGGCTCCGACCGGTACCGAGCATGGCAAAGGGGCCGGTGCTCGCTGGCGGCTGCCCCTGCCGGTCGTGTGGGAGTCGGGCAACGCGATGAGCAGTCTACTCTCGCCGAAAAAGCTGTTGGCCAAATGGCCGAAGAAGGCGACGCTCGACGCGGTCTCGACGGTCACGCCGGAACCCGCCGCCAAGTCGCAATCGACGATCCCACCCGCGGCTGCAACCCCGCCAGTGCCGAAGTCTCCGCCGCCCGCCAAGCAGCCGCCGCCCCCGGCTCCGCGTGCGGTCGATACTCCCGCGCCACCGCCGCCGGTCACGCCCAACTACTCGGCCCGGGTCGATCAAGCGACGAGCGCCGTTCCGCCACCGCCGAAACGCGCGGAACCGGTTGCACCGCGCGTCGAGGCTGAAGCGGGCGATGACAACGGCGCGGTGAATCAACGGTTCTATCTCGAACGCGACAGCCACGTGGTCGACGCACCGTCGATTGGTCACAAGATGGCCAAGCGGTTCGAGTCGATGGGGATCAACACCGTGAACGATCTCCTCGAGGCGAGCGCCGATGTGGTGGCGAAGAAACTGAATCTGAACCACGTCGACGCCCGGAAGATTCGCGAGTGGCAGGCACAAGCGGCCTTGGTCTGTCGCATACCCGGTTTGCGCGGGCATGACGCACAGATCTTGGTCGGCGTCGGCATCAACGAGCCCGAGGAACTTGCCGCGCTCAAGGGGCGTGATCTGCTGGCGCAGGTCGAGCCGTTCTGCGAAAGCTCCGAAGGGGAACGCATTCTCCGCGGCGGTGCGAAGCCGGACCTAAAAGAAGTGATGGACTGGATTCGTTCGGCCCGCCACGCACGTTCGCTGCAAGAGGCATAAATCGCCGCAGAGTTCGCAATTCTCGCCGATCTGTCTTCGGTAGGACGGGTCTCCAGTCCCACGAAAGATACCGCCTCAATGACGGATCAGGAGCGAGTCGTCGCCCGTCACCCTGCTGACAGCCGCCTCGAACTGGTTACAATGAGAGCCGAGTTTTATCCCGGCCGGTTCGAGGTTTGCTATGACGGTTTGCCGCGGCGTGCGAGGCGCCACTACCGCTGACGACAACACGAAAGACGACATCCTCCGCGCGACGCGACAGTTGCTCGCGCTCATGATTCGTCAGAACGGCATCGAGACCGGCGACGTTGCCAGCGCGATCTTTACGACCACGCCGGACTTGAACGCCGAGTTTCCCGCCCTCGCGGCTCGGCAGATGGGCTGGCTCGATGTGCCGCTCTTGTGCACGCACGAGATCAGCGTCCCGGGCTCGCTCGGCAAGTGCATCCGCATCTTGCTGCATTGGAACACGGACAAGAAACCGGCCGACATCGCCCACGTGTATGTCAAAGGGGCGATGCGACTGCGACCCGACCTCTCGAATCTGCCGCCGGTTGATTGGGACGAACTCGAGCACTGGATCAAGCACGAGCTCGATCGAGCCGAAGCTGCGAAGCGCAAGCCGTAGTCGTGCGACTCGGACTTCTTGCGAGTCCTACTCTTTCGGCTTCTCAGTGAACGCGCCGCTCGGCGTGGTCAACTTCACGGGCTTGAACCCGGCTTTCTCGACCGCTTCCCAAATCGCTTTGCCCGAGAGTGTCTTCGCCGGCTGAGCGACGACCGTCGCGGTGTGCGTCTGCACACTGGTGCGCACCCCGCGGACACCTTGCACCGCCAAGAGCTTGCCCGCGATCTTGCGTGCACAGTTGCTGCAATGCATGTCCGTCACACTGATCGAGTATTCGTCGGCCGCACCGGCCGCTTGGGCCGTCGATCCGAGAGTGATTGAAGACAGAGCCAGGCTCAACCAAACGCGACGATTCATCGTGAAACCATCCTTCGAGGCAGGGGGAATGCAATTCAGGAATTGCCGGGAGAGATCCGTTCGTTATTTACGCACGTACAAATGCTTGGCCGAGACGACGAGCGCGCCGGAAGCGTCTTGCTCGGCTCGACCTTGGACGACGACCAATTGGTCCTTGTTCAACTGGAAGAGCTCTTTCGCGTCGAAGGCGAGCACTTTGCCCGCGTCGTCGACGATCTTGACGAGCGCCAAACCCTTGGTCGGGTCAAACTTCTTCGAGCAGAACGGGCACGTGGCCGGGTCGTGTCCCGGACCGGCGTGATGATCGTGGGCCGCTTTGGCGTCGGTCTTGCCGTCCGACTTGGTGGCAGGCACTTCTTCAATCGCGGCGGAGTTCTCCAAGTCGGCGACGACGAACGACGCCTCGCCTTTGGTCCAGGGATTGTCGATGCCGCCGATCATGCCTATCAGCACGACTTCCTTGGGCTCTTTGACCGACTCTTTCACTTCGATGACGCCGCTCGGGTCGGCCGGTTCAGCGGTCAGCAGATACTTGGACCGCAACTCGGCGGCGAGCTTCGGATCGATCGTCGTTCCCGAGCAACCCGCCAAACTCGCCACGACGGCCAGCATCAGACCTGCACACCAGCGATTTCGACTCATCGTTCGTACTCCTTTAGACCGGGCAAATCACCGCCCCAACCGACCTCGTTACTACGCTGCCGAGCCCATCCTCGTTCGGCGATTCGCGTGCGAATTTGCATTGTGGCTATTTGCAACTGATTTGCAACAGCCTCTGAGTTCGTTTTCGGCTAGCGTCGGGCTAGAACTTCATGCGAAAGTCGCGATTCAGTCGCAAGTGCCTTGCTGGCAATCACTTGCGTTATTTATACAGGAATCCAAATCGCTCGGAGCGTGTTGGATACTCCTGCTTACGCTCCACTCACCACCTCGAACTTCGCCTGCGAGTCTTTCGGCTTCTTGACCACGACCTTCAATTCCTGGCCGGGGGCCGTCGGCGAAACACGCAGCGTGACCGTGTGCTTACCCTTGGGCAGCACGACGCTCACCTCGGACTTGCCATGGTACGGCTCGCTGTCGACCCACAGCAAATGCTTGCCGGGTCCGGCGATCTCGAACGACACCGCGCCCGCGGAGGTGACGTTGACCTCGCCCTGCACGTAGATCTGCGATTGATTCTCGACCACGCGCAACTCGTCGAGCGGCAACGAGCCTTGGGCCTTGGCATAGGCCGGTCGCCATTGCTTCGAGTCGAGCACGTAGCGCTTGAAGTGCGCGACGAACGGCGCTTCGTCCGCCTTCTCACCCAGCAACGGCACCGGCTTCGCCTCGGCCAAGTAACGCCACCGCTGAATCGTGGGCGTGGTGCGAATCGCATACGGACCGGGCTTGCCCAGTTCGGAAATGAACTTCACCAGATCGAGCAGCTCGTCGTGCGTGAGGAACTTCGCCAGCCCCTTGGGCATTAGTGACTTGCCTTCGGCCTCTTCTTCGATGTCCGCGACCGGAATCGTGATCGTCTTGCCCGATGCTTCCTTAAGCGTGACCCGCACGTTGTCGCGATTGGCAACAATACCCGTGTGCACTTCGCCGCCAGTGGTTTGAATGATCTTGGTGACGAACTGCTCTTTGATCGCGAGGTCGGGATTGAGAATCGAGTTCACGACATAGTCGACCGGCGCGACCGAGCCGACGCTGCTGAGTTCCGGCCCAACGTCGCCACCCGCCTTGCTGATCGCATGGCACTTGAAGCAGCTCAGGTCGGCCCGGCGAAACACCAGCTCGCCCCGTTCGGCGTTCCCCCTGGCCGCGACCTCGGCTGCGATGCTCGCCACTTGCTCGGGTGTCGGCGGTGCTGGATCAACGGCAATGCCCGCCGCGGTGCTCAACGTGTCGGACAGCTTCTTGTCGCTCCGGCCGACCGAGTACATGTACCGAAGCGCGAGCTTGGCCACGTCGACGCTCAGCTTCTGACCATCGAGCGCCGCAGCCAACGCATCGGGCCCACCCTTGCGATTCAGGAACGCTTCCATCAGCGGCGCGGGATTGTCTTTCGCCGTGCTCTCGCCGAGCACTTTCGCCGCATGCTTCGCCGCCCGGGCGACATCCGACTTCGTCAAACCGGCCACGGCCGACAACCGGATGCCCGTCGGCTGATCGCTCAGGCACAGCTTGTCGAGCGTCTCCTGAGCGACCTGATCGCCGAGCGAGATCAAGCCATCAATCGCAGCACGCCGCATACCGGCGTCCTTGCTCGCCAGCGCGATCTGCTGCAACTCGCTCGACACGGGCACCTTCCAAACGCTCGCCAAGCGAACAGCCGCTTGTTGCAAACGACCATCGACACCGCTGTCGGCGCGGATCAACTTGGCCAAAGTTGTCAGATCGCCCGTGGGCTTGACCTTGCGCGTGACGGCCGTGTCGTTCAGATTGGCGAACACCGCGAGTTGCAAGTCGGCCGGATAGTCGCCGTGCATCGTGCGCTGAAAGACGGCGGCCAACTCGGCGGCGTTGCCCCGCTTGCAGATCATGCTGACGATGTCGTTGAGCCGCTCGCCGGGGACCTTGTTCTGCTCGACGAGCTGCGCCAGCGGGGCCATCACGCTGTAATTCGGTTGCTTCGCCTGAATGCGACGTTCGAGCGTGTTGATCGTCTCGCCGAGCGTGTAGTTCAGATAGTCGTCCATCGGTCGCAGCAAGACTTGCTCGGCCGCGGCAAGGGCTTCGACATTGTGGAAGAAGCTCAAGGCGCGAATCGCTTCGAGCCGCACGCGCGGGTGATCGTCGTTCACCTGCGTGGTCAGTTGTTCGATCGGCTGCGAGACCCGATCGCGCCAGTAGCACAGCACACGCGTCGCGGCCGCCCGGGCTCGGAAATCTGGCGAACGCAGCATCTTGCGCAGATACGCTTCGTCGACCACATCATGGGCCTGATGCAACCACAGCCCTTCGAGCAAATGATGCTGGTAGTCGGCGTCGTTCGGGTCGAGCCCCGCGATCCACGCATCGACCGCGGCCATCACTTCCCTGGTGTCGCGGTTCCACAACTCGTTCCGCACACGGTAGCGAGTCCGTTCCTCGGGCACGGTCTGCAATAGTTTCAGCAACGCGGGGATCGGCTCGCCCGCGATCTTGGCTGGGGTGACGAGCGGCTTCTTCGTGTAACGCACGCGCCAGATCCGACCGTGCCCATGATCGCGGTTCGGATCGCGCAGCGAGTGCTGCATGTGACCAACGAGGGGATTGAACCAGTCGCACAAGTACAACGCGCCGTCGGGCCCGAACTCGATGTCGACCGGTCGCACGTTCTGATCGCCCGCCTGGAGCAGCGGCTCGACCGGATCGGCCGCGAAGCCCGCGCCTTCGTCGCGCATCTTGTAGTTGAGCACGCCATGGAACCCGATGCAGTTGTTGAGCAGATAGTTGCCTTGGGCATCGTCGGGAAAGTTGCGACTCGACACGAGTTCGCAGCCCGCCGTGGGCCGCCACTGCTTGGTCAAGAACTGTTTCATGCTCGCGTGTTTGTTCGGATAATCGACATCGCCCGAGAACGCGGTGCCGTAGTAATTGGCTCCGCCCGAGGCGTCAGCGACGAGGTTTTGCCCCCAGCCGTCGACATAGTGTCCCCACGGGTTCGCAAAGTTGTACGAGACAAACACGCCAAAGCGCTCGGTGCGCGGCTCCCAACGGAAGACACCGGCGTTGACCAATCGCGTGGGTCCCCAGGGACTTTCGATCTGCGAATGATGAAAAGTCCCCTCCTCAAAATAGAGCGCGCCACCCTGATCAAACGTGAACGCGCTGATCGAGTGATGCGAGTCGGCCGAGTCGAAGCCATGCAGCACGTACTCACGCACGTCGGCCTTGTCGTCGCCATCGGTATCTTTGAGGAACATCACGTTCGGCTGCTGCGCGACGAATACGCCGCCGCGACCGAGCTCGATGCCCGTGGGAACATGCAACCCGTCGGCGAACACCTTGCACGTGTCGGCGCGTCCGTCGCCGTTGGTGTCTTCGAGGATCAAAATCTTGTCA
>JAEUIL010000139.1 GCA_016794255.1 Planctomycetaceae bacterium
TTATTCTAACCCCACCCCCAATAAGCCGCAATCAAGGTTCAAATGTCTGCCGGGGGGTAAGACGGAGCGGGCAGGCAAATTGGCCTGGCACGTTAGCTCTGGAGCTCGACGACCGCTGGCGGTTGCAGTTGCGAGCGACGCAATTGGCCGCACGCCGCGTCGATCTTGTCCCCCTTGCGGGTCCGGACCTGTACGTTGATCCCGCCATGTTCGAGGATCGACAGAAAGCGTTCCTGATCGGCGGCGCTCGGCGTGCGATACGGCAGACCCGACACCGGGTTGTACGGAATCACGTTCAACAGCGCCGTCCGACCGCGCAGCAATCGCACCAGCTCGTGGGCATGTTCGACGCGATCGTTGATCTGCCCGAGTAGCACATACTCAAACGTCAACCGCCGACCGTTGCTCTGAAAGAAGCGGTCGGCCGCCGCCATGATCGACTCCAGGCCGATGTTCTTGTTCACCGGGACGAGTTGATTCCGCAGCGTGTCGTTGGGTGCGTGCAGCGACACGGCCAAGTGATACTGCAAGCCCGCCTCGGCCAAGGTGTCGATCGCGGGAGGCAAACCAACCGTCGAGATCGTGATCTTTCGCGCGCCGATGCCCAAGCCACCCTGTTCGTTCGGCGTCGTGGCGATGCTCAATGCGGGCATCAGTCGGGCGAGATTGGCGAGCGGTTCGCCCATGCCCATCACGACAATGTTGCTCAACCGTTCCTCGGCAGGCAGCAGCGATTGCAGCCGCAGCATTTGCTCCAAGATCTCGCCGGTCGTCAAGTTCCGCGCCACACCGTCGAGCCCGCTGGCACAAAAGACACAGCCCATCGCACAGCCGACTTGCGTGCTGATGCAGATCGTGCGTCGGTCTCCTTCGCGGATCAACACGCATTCGATGCGATGCTTGTCGGGCCATTCGAGCAGCAGTTTCTCGGTGCCATCGCCCGCGTGCTTGTGAGCAACGATCGTGCTCGACCAGAGTTGGAACTGCTCGGCCAGCACGCCACGCATCGCTTTTGGCAGATCGGACATCGCCTCGAACGACGCGGCCCGTTTGTCGTAGATCCAGCGCAGCAGTTGGGCCGTGCGATACTTGGGCAAGCCTTGCTCGACGACCCAAGCGGCGATGTCGGTCGGCGATCGGTCGAGCAGGTGCAGCATGCCAGTTCTCAGCGGCCAAACGGGAATCCGAGTTGCGATCAACCGGCAGTCGGGCGATCGTCAAACACTCCATTCTCGCCGCGAACGTCGCTCGTTCAAGGGCCTCGAACCGAAAGGTTACGAGTCATGCCATTTGACTGCATCGTGTGCCATGCCCACGTCCGCGTGGGCATGTTTCGCGAGGAAAACGCATGTCCACGAAGACGTGGACATGGCACACATCCCCGCATGGTATCCCTACCAATGGCCACACCTCGGCAACTACGAATTCACCGGGGCTCGACAATCCTTGAGCACAAACCCGCCGTCGACGCGCAGAACCGAGCCAGTCACGTAGTCGGCCGCGTCGGAACTTAGAAACGTCGCCGCTCGGCCGATATCTGCGATCGTCCCCAAGCGTCCCCACGGCAACGTCGGTGCCACCTGTTGCATCATCTCCTCACCGAACGTGACGCGTTCGCCGGGAGTATCGATCCAGCCGGGCTCGATGAGATTCACATTGATACGATGCCCGCACAGCTCGGCGGCGATCGTGCGCATGAGATGATTGAGGCCCGCCTTCGCCGCGTTGTACGCACACGCCCGGGCATACGGCATCTCGGCATGCACGCTGGAGATGAACACGATTTTGCCCCCGCCACCACGCTTGACCATGTGACGGGCCGTGAGTTGGCTCAGATGAAACCCGGCCGAGAGTGTCCCTTGAATCGTCTTGTCCCACACGTCGGGATCGTAGTCCAGGAAGTCGCCACGTTGGCTGTAGGCCGGATTGCTGATCAGAATGTCGATCCGCCCGAGGGTGTTCACCGCGGTGTCGATGAGCTGCTCGCAACCCGCGCGGGAGAACACATCGCAGGGCAACGGTTCGCAACGTCGGCCCAGGGCGCGAATCTCGGCCACGGTCGCTGCCAGATCGGGACTGTTGGGCCGATCGTTCACCAACACATCGGCACCTGCGCGAGCCAGTTCCACCGCGCAACCTTTACCGATACCACGTCCAGCGCCGGTGACCAAAGCTATCTTGCCATTCAACATGAGCTGCCTTCCTAGGTGCAAAAATCAATATCGCTGCTATGCCGGCCACTCGGCCGAGTATTCGCCGTTCCGATCCGCGCCCAGCGGCTTGTAACGCAGCGTGAGGCGACCTTTGCCCAACGTGGCCAGCACATAGCCGGGACGCAATTCTTCGACAAAGAATCCGGTTGTCCGCTTCTCTTGGATCGCCGCGGCCAAGCGTCGGTCCTGGTTGTAACAGACCGACGGACAGAGCACCTCGACCAACGAGCCATGATCGCGCCAGCCGCGAATGCCGTTGTGAAAGTGGCCATGGAAACAGACCAAGAACCGCGCCGCGTAACGCTCGACCAACTCGTAGAACGCCGTTTGACCATCCTCGGGTTTCACGTACCAACCGCGGTCGGGGTTGAGATTTTTGTGGATCGGCACATGGCAGACGAGTGCCAGCCGCAGGTCTTGCCGAGCCGCGTCGGCACACTGTCGATCCATCCATGCGAGCTGCTCGGGCTTGATGAAGCCGAGATGCGAATCGTTGTGCGAGTTGTTGAGCAACAGAAACCGGATGCCGCGGTGGTCGAACGTCGTGTCGATCGGCGTGCGGATATGTTTCTCGAAGAGCGGCACCGGGTCGTGATTGCCGGGGATCTCGTGAATCGGCTTGGTCAACTCGCGCCGCGACTCGGCGTAGCGCGGATATTGGGCCTCGCGTCCGCCATCGACCACGTCGCCCAAATGCAACACGAAGTCGCCTGGGGCGGAGTTGATCTCGGCAATCGCTTGTCGCCACTGCCGCTCGGGTGTCTGGCTGTCTTGTCGACCGAGGTGCGTGTCGCTGACGATCACGAACGAAAACTCGGGCAGCGCTTCGGCGGCCGGTAGCCAACGAGTTTCAACAGCCGACAACCCCACGGCTGACGCGGCAATGAACGAACGACGGTCGAGATGCATGAGTCAACACTCGGCGAGGCGGAAACCAAAGTCATCGCTGCCGATTGTTTCACACCGCACGATCATTTGCCAGCGGAGAACCCCCGAGCGCCGACAGCCTACTAGTGTGACGAATAGTTCTGAAAACCGCGGCGACGCTGCGAACTGTACGCGGCCAGCGATTGCTCGATGATCGTCAGGGCGGCGGCGGCCGGCTGAATCTCGTCGACGTCGACCTGCTTGCCTTCCAGCATCTTGTAATCCTGGAAGAACCGCCGCAGCATGTTCAGGCGATGGGGCGGGAGTTCGCTCGCTTCGTTGAAGCAGTTGTACTCGGGGTCATGCACCGCCACGGCCAATATCTTATGGTCCTTCTTGCCGCTATCGACCATCGTCATCAGACCAATCGCGCGGGCGTCGACCAAGGTCAGCGGCGCGACCGCTTCTTGGCACAACACCAACACGTCGAGCGGATCATCATCCTCGGCCAGCGTTTGCGGAACGAACCCGTAGTTCGCCGGGTAGTACACGGCCGAGTACAAAATGCGATCCAAACGGAGCAGGCCGGTCTCTTTGTCGAGCTCGTATTTGACGCTCGAACCCATCGGGATTTCCACCACCGAGGTAAATTCGCGCGGAAGTTGTTCGCCAGGAGTAACGTCGTGCCAAGCGTGAGTCATGAGGAAGAAGGTGAGTAAGTGAATAGGTGAGTAAGTAACGACAGCTTGGCGTGCGAACGACGACGACAATTCTACGCTATTCTCCGCCCCAATGCATAAGCCCCAGGCGATGTTTCTCGCCAACCACGAACCACTAGCCACAACCCACCAACCACTAGCTCTTCTTCCCATGACTCAACTGATAGATCGCCTGGATGAACGTCTCGACATCGGCGAACTTCTTCTTCGTGGCGAGCGCGCCGTCGATGAGCCGTTTCGCCTCACTCTCGCTGTGACCGAGTTGGCGGAGAACGGTGAACGTGTCTTCGACGACATTGCGCGGCACGTCGGCGGCCGTGGGCACATCGCGGGCCACTAGCAGGGCAAACTTCGGCACCTTGCGGCGTAGTTTGGCGATGATCCGCTCGGCCATCGCGTCACCGATGCCGGGCAAGCTCGACAACACCGACTTGTCTTGCTCTTCGATCGCGGTCGCCACTTCATTCACCGGCCGCACCATCGAACGCAGCGCCTTCTTCACCCCGACGCCGTCGACCGAGCAGAACAGGTCGAAAAACTCGCGTTCGATCTCGCTGAGAAACCCGATCATGCGCGGCGTCATCCGCCCTTGCATGGGGTTCCCTTCGAGATACTCGATCGTAAACAGACTAACCTTTTGGCCAACATTGCCTTGCAGTTGCCGACGCGTGAACTCGGGCACGCGCACTTCGTATTCGAACGCATCGACGCCGAGCGTGATTTCGTCCTCGAAGACATGCAGCAGTTGGCCGGTGATTTTGGTGATCAAGGGAGGGGGAGTGGTTGGTGGATAGAAGGTGAGTAAGTGAGTAGGTGTTTGGTTGCTCTATGACGGTCACGCCGGTTTGGATCGTCGGGCGAGTGATGCCCATTCGCGCTGCGAGTAATAGTGACACAAGGCAATCGCCAGCGCGTCGCTGACGTCGTGTGGCTCGGGAGCGATGCGCAACTTGAGCTCGCGCTGGACCGCTTCTTGCATCTGGACTTTCGAGGCGCGACCGTTGCCGGTGAGTGTCTTTTTGACCTGCGTGGCACTGTACGAGATGACCTGGAGCCCCGCCCGAGTGGCAGCCAAGCAGATCACACCGCGAGCGTGACCCATCAGGATTGCTGTGCGCGGCCGTTCGTAGTGCGAATACAATTGCTCGAGCGCCACGGCCGTCGGTTTGAGCGCGGCAATCACTTCGCTCACGCCATCGAAGATCTCGTTGAGTCGCGCGGTGAGCGAACCACGGGTCTCGCCGCGGACCACGCCCGCCTCGCAGACCTTCGGCCCACCGACGGCCACCTCCAGCACGCCATAGCCGGTCGTGTTCAAGCCAGGATCGATGCCTAAGACGCGTGGTTGCGACATCGGGGGAGGAGAGTGGTTGGTGGTTGGTTGTAGGTGGTTGGTGGTCATAAAGCCGCGACCGGTGGTCGCGGTGTAGATGGATGGGAGTGCGCAATAAGCGTTGATGCCGGAATGTATGTCATTGGTGGTGAACGCAACCCGTCCAGACCGCGACCACCGGTCGCGGCTTTGTGGTTTGAACCAACCACCAACCACGAATCACCAACCACTCTCCCCCTACTTCTTCACCGTCCACGCCGTGCCGTCGGCCCGATCCTCGAGCACCACGCCAGCGGCGGTGAGCGCATTGCGAATCTTGTCGGCCGTGGCAAAGTTCTTCGTCTTGCGCGCTTCGGCACGCAACTCAAGGATCAACTCCATCAGCTTGCCGGCCAGAGCGTCGTCACCGCCGGGAGCTGCGGTCGCGATCGGAGCTTGGAACATGCCGATCGTCATGCCTAACTCGCGCAACACTTTCGCACCGGCCACAAGCGTCGCCAACTTGTCCGGCGTTCGATTCGCGGGGTCGTCGAGCTTTTGCTCTTCGCAGAAGCGATTCAATGTCCGCATCACCTCGAACAACTCGGCGACCGCGCCGCCGGTGTTGAAGTCGTCGTCCATGAACTCCAGGAACTTCGTGCGACAGGCGAGACACGCTTTCAGGATCTCGTCCGTGGCCGCGGCTGGTTCGGTGCGTTGCTTGGGATAGTCGAGCTGATAGAAGCTCTGACCGGCCGTTCGTTCGAGCCGTTGGAAGAAGCGATAGAACTGCTGCAAACCAGTCTGCACTTCTTCGATCCGGGCTTCGCTAAAGTCGATCGGCCGACGGTAGTGCGTCGAGAGCAAGAAGAACCGAATCGTCTCGCCGGGGAACTTGGCGAGCAAATCGCGGAAGGCGCTCGCACCTTTCGATTTGCCCATTTTGCCCGCTTCTTGCGCGGCTTGATCGCCGGCTTGCGGTCCCTCAGCTTCTCGCGTGTTGCGACCGCCGAGCTTGCCGACTTCGCTCGAAGCTTGCATCAGACCGTTGTGCAACCAGTACTTTGCCGGCGGCGCTCCGTGGCGACATTCGCTCTGGGCCACCTCGTTCTCGTGATGCGGGAACACCAGATCGAGACCACCGCCGTGAATGTCGAACGTCGGCCCGAGCAACTTGCTGCTCATCACCGAGCACTCGATGTGCCAACCGGGCCGGCCTTTGCCCCAGGGGCTATCCCACGACGGCTCGCCGGGCTTGGCCGACTTCCACAATGCGAAGTCGCCACTGTTGCGTTTGCGATCGGCAGTCGAGCCACCTTCGCCGACCATTTCGTCGCTCTTGCGATGACTCAGCTTGCCATACTCGGCAAACTTCGTGACATCGAAATAGACGTCGCCGTCGCTGGCGTAGGCGAACCCCTTGGCGATCAGGTCTTGGCAGAACTCGATGATCGCCGCCATGTAGTCGGTCGCCTTGGGAAAGCTGTCGACTGTGTCGATGCCCATCGCGCCGAGGTTCTTCATGTAATCGGCGGTCATCTCGTCGGCCACGGCCTGCATCGTGATGCCGCGTTTGTTCGACTCGGCGATCAGCTTGTCGTCGACATCGGTGATGTTGATGACCAGATTGACTTTGTAGCCCGAGTAGGTGAGATAGCGCTTGATCGCGTCGAAGATCGTGGGACCGACCATGTGGCCGATGTGGCTCGGCTTGTAGACCGTCGGGCCGCAGAGATAGATGCCCACGTGCCCCGGCTTGATCGGCTCGAAGGTTTCTTTGTTCTTGCTGAGTGTGTTGTAGACGCGGATCATGGATGGAAAGGAAGGGGCTAAAGGCTAGTGCAATAAGCCGCGACCGGTGGTCGTGGTCTGTGAGTTGGGTTTACGAAGTTGGTCGTTCGAGCAATGCCACCACCTCGGCCTGGATCGCTTCGCCGCGACCCACGGGCCCGACGTGCTCGCCGGTCTTCGCCTTCACGCCGATCTGCTCGGGAGTGATTCCGAGGATCTCGGCGATGCGCCGGCTGATGGCGGCTTTGTACGGCGACAGTTTCGGCTGCTGGGCAAACACGATGCAGTCGAGGTTTACGATCGAGTAACCGGCCCCGCGCACGCGTTGGTAGGCGAGCATGAGCATCTCGGCCGAGTCGCGACCGCGATTGGCCGGGTCGGTATCGGGAAACAACTCGCCGATGTCGCCCAAGGCGGCGGCGCCGAGCAAAGCGTCGGTCACGGCGTGCAACAGCACGTCGGCATCGCTATGGCCGAGCGCTTGGCGATCGTGCGGCACATCGATCCCGCCCAAGCGTAACGGTCCGCCGGGACCAAGCCGGTGCGTGTCATGCCCAAGGCCAATCCGTAGTGGCAGCGTGATTCACCTCCGTGGTGCGCGACGCATTCAATCGCATCGCGTGGATCTGCGGACGATCGTCGGGCTGCCGTGCTAGCAAACTCCGCCAAAATCGCCCAATTTCAAGTCGGCATTGTAGTGAGGGGGCAAAATCTCGACAATCCGCGTTCGTGGACCGGCTCACCTCACTGCGCAAAAGGAATTGCGACATGAAACCGTTTTTGACCGCACTCTGCCTGGGCCTGCTCGTCATTCCGGTCGGTGCTGCCGAGCCAATCGCCAGCGGCAAGCAGTTGCTTATCAAGGTTCAGGTTAAGAGTGGCGACCCCAACGGCTCGGTCGAGGCTGGCACGCTCAAGATTCTGTCCGCCCCACAACTCGTTACGACCGAGAACCGGCAGGCTCAATTGTCGGTCGGAGGTTTGGTGCCGCTGGTCGACAAACCAACCAGTGACGATGATTACGGCCCGATTGGTCTCCGCGTCGATATCCGCCCCGGCAAGGTCGAAGATGGCCAAGTCCGGCTGCACTTCAAGCTCGAAAACGCGCACGAGGTCGTAGTCAGCGGCCAACCCACCAAGACGATCGAGTCGCGTTCTTTGCAGACGGTGCTGATCGCCAAGTTGGGTGAGAAGTTCAAACTGGGCGGCTTGTCGCACAACGGCGAGCCGCAGTGGATTGAAGTGACGGTCGAGGAATGCAAGCTCGACTGAGTGGTGATCACGGTGTGGGCGCGAAACCGCACGCGAGCTGCGATGTCGCGCGAATCAGGCGATAGCGCCCCTCGCTTGCGGTTTCGCGCTGACACCTCTCGACGAACCCTTAACCCTGCGACTGCAGCCGCGCCGCGGTCAGCGTGTTGAACATCAACATCGTCACGGTTAATGGCCCCACGCCGCCCGGCACCGGAGTCAGTTTCCCGGCCACCTCTTTGACCCCGTCAAAGTCGACATCGCCGACGAGTTTGTCGTCGACACGATTGATACCCACGTCGATCACCGTCGCCCCGGGCTTGACCATCTCGGCGGTGACGAACCGCGGCTGACCAATCGCGACGATCAAAATGTCTGCCTGCTTCGTGATCGTGCTCAGCTCTTTGGTCCGGCTGTGACACACGGTCACGGTCGCATCGGCGAGCGGCCCCCGCTGTACGAGCATCATCGCCATCGGTTTGCCGACGATGTCGCTACGACCCAAAATCACGACGTGTCGGCCCGGAATCTCGATGCCGCCGCGCGACAAGATCTGGACCACGCCGCTCGGCGTGCAGGGCAAGTATCGCGGCCGACCTTGCATGAGCAGACCAACGTTCTCGGGATGAAACGCATCGACATCCTTGAGCGGCGTCACGGCGTCGAGCACGCGTTCGCCGTTGATCTGTTTCGGCAGCGGCAGTTGCACCAGAATGCCATGCACGGCCGGGTCGCGATTGAGTTGGGCGACGAGTTCGAGCAACTCAACTTCGCTGACACTCTCGGCCAACCGGTGCAGTTGACTTGCCATGCCGACGCGCTCGCACGCCAGACGCTTGTTCTTCACATACGCTTCGCTCGCCGGGTTGTTGCCCACGAGGACCGCCGCCAGCGTCGGAGTCACGCCCGACTGAGTGGTGAACTTGCGTACCTCGCCGGCCAGTTCGGCTTGCAATTCTTTGGCGAGCGCTTTGCCGTCGAGCAACGTGGCGGTCACGATCGGGGGTCTCCGAGGAAGAAAAGGTGAACGCGCGAAACCGCAAGCGAGGGACTTACCGATCGGGTTGTAACCATGTCTCTTTCAAGGCCGACGATCTACGTCGAGATGTGTCGCCCCTCGCTTGCGGTTTCGCGCCGATAACGAACTCACGCCGGCACGTCACCCTGCGTCCAGACGCCGTCGATCAACCGCCACAGGCACCCGCTGGGATTGTTGTTCTGTAGCGCGGCGGGGAGTCGATGCGGACGCACGGCGTCGAAACACTCGAGCATCGCGAAGCGTCGCAAAGCTGCCGGGATACCGACAGCCGTAAAGCCCGGGTGACCCGTCGCGGGAAACGGACCGCCGTGGTTCATCGCCGGGCTGACCGCCACACCGGTCGGCATCTTATCGTTGAGCAACCGACCGACCTTGGGGCGAAGATGTGGCACGAGTTGATCGTACAGGGCGTCGTCCTTGCCGGTCGTGTCGCTGTAGACGCAGCCGGTCAGATTGCCTTCGAGGTGATCGAGCAACGCGGCCGCCTCGCTGGCATCTTTCACCACGACGAACAACGAGCAGTTGCCGAACGCTTCGTTCTGCAACGCGTGCGGATTGGCGAGGAACTGCTGACCGCTGACGCGGAGCAACGTGTTGCGATAGCGATAGCCGGTGCCCTCGGCAGGACCACCGCCCGCGAGCACCGCAGCGCCTGCTGCTTTGAGCCCATCGATCGAACTGGCCAACGACTTGGCGACGCTCTTCGAGAGCAACACGCCACACGCCGCGGCGTTGAACCGGTTCGCCACGTTGGTCACAAAGGCTTCGGTCGCTTCGCTGGCCAGTAAGATCACCATGCCCGGGTTGGTGCAGAATTGCCCGGTGCCCATCAAGCACGAACCGGTAAACTCCTCGGCTAACTTGTCGCCGCGTTCGGCAATCGCCCCGGGCAAGACCACCACGGGGTTCACGCTCGACAGCTCGAGATAGATCGGCTTGCCCGCGCGATCGGCGGCTTCCTTTAACTTCAAGCCTGCGCCGCGACTGCCGGTGTAGCCGGTCGCGCCGACGCGCGGATCGCTGACGAGTCGTTCGCCGTCGGCGTGTCCGGTGCGATAGATGAGCTGCACGGTCGCCAATGGCAGGCCGGTCTCTTGGAGCGCTTCGAGTGCCGTCTCGGCCATCATCTGCGTGGTGCCCGGGTGCGACGAGTTGGCCTTGCCAATCACCGGGTTGCCGGCGGCGATCGCGGCGACGAAGTCACCACCGCTGCAACTGTTGAACGCCAGCGGGAAATTGTTCGGACCAAACACGCAGACCGGCCCGAGCGGCGCGAGGTACGAACGAATGCCTCCTTTGACGTCGATGGTTGGCAGCGCCCACGAGCCATCCTCGGCGGCGGCCGCGGCCTGACGCAACTGGCCGAGCGTGCGGGGCATTTCGGCGTCGGTCAATCGCGGGCTCTTGGGCAGGCCGGTTTCGATGTGAGCTCGTTCGATGATCGCCGCCGCGCGGGCTTCGATCCGATCGGCCATCTTCCGCAGAAACGCGCCGATCCGGGCCGGCGGAGTTCGCCGCAACTCGACGCTCGCCGCCGCGGCCGCGGTCAACGCCTCGTCACAATCGGCCCAAGAGCTGACGGGGTAAACCTCGGGCAAGGTCGCGCCGGTGGCGGGATTCTCGGCTTGAAAGGTGCCTGTTGCCTGAGCGGCTCGCCATTGGCCTCGAATCAGAACCGGTTGTGCAGTCATCGCTTACGTCTCAAAATCGGGAAAAGATCAGCGTTTTCCGGCGGCCGAGCGCCCTCGTGCGACCGGCGAGGGCATACTAACATATTGAGTTCACCAGAAACATTGCCCCGGCTGTGACGCGACCGGCCCCGGCGGCGTCTCAGTTCGAGGGCCGCTTTCGTAG
>JAEUIL010000151.1 GCA_016794255.1 Planctomycetaceae bacterium
AACCCCAACGCGCCGGCCAACGAAGGATGCTTGAGCCCTTGATGCCATTGACCCAATTGGTCCGCCGCGGATTGCAATGACTTGCTGATTGCGTCACGATCTCGCGCTCGCATCGCCGCCGCGACGGCCTGCAGGTCCACGATTGCTTGCTGCTTGGCCATCATCGCCTCGGTCTCGGAAGCGCCGGAGTGCGCTGACGGTAGATCACTTAACCGCGTGACCATCGCCAATTGCGCTTCGGCCAACTCCGTCCAGATCGCATCAGGCGTGGCTGGGTTCTCGCTAGCTTCGGCCACTCGTTGCCGCAGCGACGCTTGCTGCGCAACGATCTCGCGCGATTGCTGTAGCTCATCGCGCTGGTGCGCGAAGGGAGCGCCGTTGGTGATCGAAAGCGGCGTTAGCGCTCGACTGATGGCCGTGGGAATTCGATCCAAGTTCACCGCGCCGCTGCCTGGCGGTTTCGCATCGAGCATCACGTGAAACTGGCTCGCGAGAATCAGAAAGCCAATGCCAGCCAGCATGCCCTTGATCACTGCGGGCGACACGGCGCGAAACCACTGTCCTAAGCGAAAGATGCCCGCGAGCATCTGCAAGAGTCCCGACACCAAGACCACTAAGCCCAACTGCGGAAGGCCGAGCCGGTCGACAATCTCGAACACGATGACGGTTAGTCCCGCCGCGGGACCACTCACCTGCAACGGACAGCCGGCCAAAGCGCCGGTCACGATCCCGCCGATAATGCCCGTAATGAGTCCCGCCGCAACCGGTGCACCCGACGCGATAGCCACACCCATGCACAAAGGAAGTGCGACGAGAAACACGACGACGGAAGCGAGCAAGTCATCGCGTAGCGTGGAGGTTGACGACCCGGATGTGGCCGATGGTCTGGGATCACTCATGCAGCAAATCTACTTACGAAAAGTTATCGACGGCTGGAAACTGGGCGGCATGAGAAGCGGCGAACTGAGCTCGGGGACGGGTCGGCGGCGTCAATGATTCGGAATCTCGATCGTGGTGTCGTCACTGTCCTTGGTGCGCGAGCGCTTCCACAGTCGGGCCAAGCCCATCAAACCGTAAAACGACCCCACCACCACAAGCGCCGTCAACGGCGCATGCAACTCGGCAATCCGATTGATGAGCCAACCCGAGAGGCCGATCAACAAACAGGCCACCGCCACCGAGAAACAGAGCCGAGCTTCGTCAGCGAGCAGTTGCCGCTGCGTCACCTTCGTGTGCCTAGAATATGGGGCGTGCATGCGAGTCCCCGCTTGCCGAAAAAAGTGACGAAGATGTAATAGTTATCGGAAAAGTAAGCTTCGTTAAATCTTACGTTTCCGAGAGACGTGTTTACCGCTCGTTCCCAAGTCCTGGACGGAATTTAAGTTAAGCAACCTGTCCGACAACTCTTACTGAATTGTAAGATGGTACGGAGCACGCGGGGTACTCCTGTTCACCTTACATTTCCGTTAGAATAACCGATTCGAGTTCTGGCTTCGCGTTCTAATGAGCGGTTCAGACTCAGTTCGTTCGTAACCATTCAGATTTCACCGCCAGCGTTGGTTTCCTATGCAACTCGCGAAGTTTGTTTCTCCCACCGGCACGCCATCGGTCGGCACGGTCGAAGAGGGTTTTCTCCGTCCGCTCGATCTGTCGAGCGGCCAGTTTCGCTCGCTGACTGATATTCTCGAAGCCGACAATCCGGTCGAGACCGTGCAGTTTCTCCGTGACCCGACCGCGCAGGCCTTTCCGATCGACAAGTGTGCGTTGCTGCCGCCGATTGATAACCAAGAAGTTTGGGCGGCGGGCGTGACCTACAAACGCAGCAAAGTCGCGCGGATGGAGGAATCGGTGACCGCGGCCAGCGTGTATGACCGCGTGTACGAAGCGGCCCGGCCCGAGTTGTTTTTCAAATCAATGCCCAAACGCGTGGTGGGCCCCGAGCAACCGGTGCGTATTCGCCGTGATAGCAAGTGGAACGTCCCCGAGCCCGAGTTGACGCTCGTGATCAACTCGCGACTCACGCTCGTCGGCTTTACGATCGGCAACGACATGAGCAGTCGTGACATCGAGGGTGAGAACCCGCTCTATTTGCCGCAAGCCAAGGTTTACAACCAGTCGTGTGCGATTGGTCCGTGGATCACGCTCGCCTCGTACATGCCGGCGCGAGCCACGATCGGCATCCACATGGCGATCGTCCGCGGCGGGCAGATTGCCTTCGAGGGCAAGACCACGGTCGACCAACTCGCGCGTGAACTCGAAGACTTGATTGCCTGGCTCGGTCGCGACAACACGTTCCGCGACGGAGCGATGCTCCTCACCGGCACCGGCATCGTTCCCGATAGTAATTTCACGCTGTTCCCCGGCGACACGGTGAACATCACGATCGACGGCATCGGCACGTTGGTCAATTCGGTTGTGCAAGGCTAGTGACGCTCTCGGCTTCAAACGCAATCACGCTCATGACTCTCGCGACTGCTGCCCCGACCGAACTGTTGTCCCCGGCCGGCGATTGGGAGTCGTTGCGAGCGGCGGTCGCTGGCGGAGCGGATGCGGTTTACTTTGGCCTCTCGAACTTCAACGCCCGGCATCGCGCGACGAACTTCACGCTCGCTGAACTGCCCGAGGTCATCGAGTTCCTGCATGCCCGCAATGTGCGGGGCTATGTCACCTGCAACACGTTGATCTTCAGCGAAGAACTGCCCGAGATAGCGCAGTTCATCCAGGCGATCAGCGCGGCCGGGGCCGATGCGGTGATCGTGCAGGACGTGGGGCTCGTGCGGTTGATTCGCGAGCTCGCGCCCGATTTGCCGATCCACGGCTCGACGCAAATGACGCTCACCGAGCCGCGCGGCATTGAATTCGTCCGCCGCTTGGGTGTCGATCGGGTGATTTTGGCACGGGAACTGTCGATCCCCGAGATCGTGAAGATTCAGGCAGCGACGACGGTGCCGCTCGAAGTGTTTGTTCACGGCGCGTTGTGCGTTGCCTACAGCGGCCAATGTCTGACGAGCGAGGCTCTCGGCGGACGCAGCGCCAACCGGGGGCAATGTGCCCAGGCGTGTCGACTGCCTTACGAATTGATCGTCGACGGCGAGCGGCGTGAGTTGGGCGATGTCGCGTATCTGCTCAGTCCGCAAGACCTCGCGGCCTATGATATCGTCGACAAGTTGGTGGCGGCCGGCGTGTGCAGCCTGAAGATCGAAGGGCGACTCAAGAGCGCTCAGTACGTAGCGGTGACGACGCAGACGTATCGCGGTGCGCTCGACGCCGCGATTCAAGGCCAGACGTTCGCGTTGTCGAAACAGGGACAGCTCGATTTACAGCAAAGTTTCTCGCGCGGCTTCACACACGGCTTTTTGGACGGAAACGATCACCAAGTCCTGGTGCAAGGCCGCTTCCCGAAGAGTCGCGGAGTGCGTGTCGGTACCGTCATCGGCGCGGGACACTACGGCGTGGTCTTCGAGCTTGATCCGTCGCACGACCCCAGCGTCGTCAAGCCGGGCGACGGCATCGTGTTCGACGAGGGGCATCCCGACCAAGACGAACAGGGTGGCCGGATTTACAACATGCGAGAACTCAATTCGACCAACGAGTTTCGACGGCTTGAATTGAGTTTCGCTCACGGTGCAGTCAACGGTGCCGCCGTCATGCCGGGTGCGATCGTGTGGAAGACCGACGATCCTGAGTTTAGACGCCGCGTCGAGCGTTCGTATTCGGACCATCATCCCGTGCGACGCGAGCCGGTCGAGTTCCACGTGGCCGGCAAAGTCGGCGAGCCGCTGACACTCGTCGCGAAATTGGCCGATGGACTTGGGTCGACCCAAACTTGGCCCGGCCCACTCGAGTTGGCCCGCAAGCATCCGACCACGATCGACGCTCTTCGCGAGCAACTCGATCGACTCGGCGAAACGCCCTTTACGTTGGGCACCGTGGCCGCCGAACTGCCGGATGCGGTGCTCGTGCCGCGCAGCGTGCTCAATGACTTGCGCCGCACCGCGGTCGATGACTTGCTCCAGCAGCGTAAGCAACAAATCACCGGTCGACGTCACTTGCCCGACGCGCTCGACCGACTGCGGCAGCAAGTGGCCGCGGTCGCGCCGGTCGATCGGCCGGAGAAACCGCAGTTGGCAGTACTTGCTCGCACGCTCGATCAACTCGCCGCGGTGCTCGCTTGGCAGCCGGCCTCGCCGCTCGCCGCACCGCCGTGGGTCTATTGCGACTTTGAAGACGTGCGACGCTACAAAGATGGCGTGGCTCTCGCTCGCGCCCCGGGCCGGCAGATCGGCTTGGCTACCCTCCGCGTGCTCAAGCCGGGCGAAGAGGGTTTGTTGCGGCAGATCGCGCACTGCGACGCGGACATCGTGCTGTGTCGCAATCTGCCGGCGATCGAGTTCTTCCGCCAACACGCGCCGCAGACCAAACTCATCGGCGATTTCGCGCTCAATGTGGCCAACGAACTTACCGCCGATCTGATGCGAGCCGAGGGGCTCATGCGTCTGACGCCGAGTTACGATCTCAATTGGGAGCAGTTCACCGATCTCGTCAAGCGGTTCGACCCCGGCTTGTGGGAGACGGTCGTGCATCAGCACATTCCCATGTTCCACATGGAGCACTGTGTCTTCGCACACACGCTCTCCAGTGGCAAAGATTCGACCGACTGTGGTCGTCCGTGCGATCGCCATCGGATCGAGCTGCGCGATCGCGTTGGGAGTGAGTTCCCGCTGCTCGCCGACACCGGTTGCCGCAACACGGTGTTTAACTCCGTCGCTCAAAGTGCGGCCGAGTATCTGCCGCGGATGCTGACGCTGGGATTGCGACATTTTCGCGTCGAACTGTTGCGGGAAACGCCCGACGAAGTCGCGCCGCTCTTGGAACGATACGCGCGCGTGTTGGCCGGGCTCGACGATGGCCGCAGCAGTTGGCGCGGGTTGCAGATTTTGAATCAGTTAGGGGTCACCCGCGGCACGATGCAGATGGCATAACGTCCAAGCCGGCGACTTGTCGCCGGTCAACGATCGCCGAGCGATTGGCTTGGATTACGAATGGGTGCACCATCTCCGCTCGATGCCATCGCAACACACCCGTTCGCTTCCGTCGCGCGCACGGAAAAACAACTCGGGCTCGACCCCTTCGCATTCCGACAATAACACTCCTGCGGCCGACTCGATCAAGTCGATACGCACATACAACGGTGGAAACGCGCACTGGCCCAAATCATCATCGTGCCGCACGCGATACGCCGCAGCAATATTCGCAACCACTCGGTCACCGGCTCGCAACACCGATTGTGGCGGATCGGCAAAGCGGAGTGAGCCCCCTTGCTCAGCGTGCACCAATATCTTGCCCAAGCCTGGCAGCTTGTGAACGGCATGACTGTAGCGACCGTCGAGATACACGAGCGACCATTCGCCAGCCGTTTGAATCTCGGACAGAAACGGTTGCAGCAACTGAGCGGAAAGTTGTCGGCGCGCGTCGAACTCACGTTGAAAATCACGGGCCTGTTCGACGGACGTGAGAAACACCAATCCCGCCCCGGCCGCCGAGATCGCGGGCTTGACGATCGTCTTGCCTTGTCGCGCGAACCAGTCGCCGAGTTCGATTGCCCGCGTCGCGTCGGCCACGGTCGTCGGCACGATCGGCACTCCCGCCGCGGCAAAGTCGAGCAAGTATTGCTTGTCCATCAGCCACGTCATGACGCGCGGATGATTCTCGACTGCTAACGGCAACTCGCCCAGCAACGCGAGCCAGTCGAGAAACAGGTTCCGCTTGGCATCGCTATCCATGTAGTCCCATGGCGAACGAACGAGCAACCCATCGAAGCGCGTGGCGAGGGTTCGCGGTTCGTCGACATCCCACACGACGGGTTCGACCGTGTGGCCACGCCGCCGCAGTTCATCGACCAACCGCTGATCGTCGGGCGTGATGCCGGGCTCGGTTGGCACCAAGTCCGGCTCGGCCGCGGTGGGAAAGTAACCGGCGAAACATTCGGGTCGGCTCGTGATGATGCCGATGCGTAACGACGTGATAGAGGGCATCGGGGCGAACTCAACGTGCGAGGGCTGAAACGGCAGCCCGCAGCCTACGCGATCGCCGAGAAATTTTCACCCTTGCCAAGAGCTTCGCTCAATCGCGCCGTTTCTTGCAGCAACTGCACCGCCGCCGCCCCTTCGAGTTGGGCCGACTTGTTGGCCGTGGCGAGAACCGCGACGCCGATCTGTAAGCTGAGCTTGGCCGACTTAGCCGCCAGCACACTGTCCATCGCCGAACTCGCCGAGCCTCCGCAACTGCCTGTCGAACACATGATGAACGCCTCACGTGAATATAGAATCGGTCGAGTCCGAACAAGTATGCATCACGATTCGCGCGGGTGTTACTTGACTTTCAGTCGCGACCCCTCACACTGAGTTTCTTCGTTTTGCCCACACTAACCGGAGTTAGTCCGTTATGCGTCTTTGTCGTTATACCCAGCAGAATCAAACCCAAGCCGGCCTGTACGACGAAACGTCGATCGTTTCGCTCGCCGCCGCTGCCGAGGCCTATCGGACCGCGACCAAAGACAACGTGCAGCTTGCCCCGGGTGACAACCTGCTCGACTATTTGCCGCACGGCACGCATGCCGCCGCCGCTGCCAAAGTCGCCGCCTGGGCTGCCCAGAATCGCTCGGCACTCGCCGCAGTGTCGACTCCGACCAGCTCGGTGCAATTGCACATGCCGATCCCCCGGCCGAACAAGCTCTTCTTGCTGGCCGGTAACTACGCCGAGCACATCCGCGAAGGTGGCGGGGTCGCCGCCGAGCGAGCCGAGACGTTTCCGTATGTGTTCATGAAGCCCCCCTCGACGACGCTCATCGATCCCGGCGCGACGGTCAAGATTCCGCGCGTCTCGCCCGGTGCGATCGATTGGGAATTGGAACTCGCCGTCGTGATCGGTCAGCGTTGCAAGCAC
>JAEUIL010000152.1 GCA_016794255.1 Planctomycetaceae bacterium
TGGGCGGCGGCATTGATCCGCTCGACCCGGTGAACATCGATCGCAGCTCGACATTAATCGCGCGTAAGATCGCCGACATTGGCGCGGTCGTTGTCAAAACCGCTGCCGATCACACGCCGATCTACGTGCGGCAAATCGCCCAGGTCATCGTGGGGCACCAACCGCGGCTCGGTATTGTCGGACGCGGCGACGAGGACGATGTGGTCGAGGGTGTCGTGCTAATGCGCAAGGGAGAGCGATCGCTCGTGACCGCCAATGCCGTGGCGGAAAAGTTGACGCAAATTGAACGCGATGAGCTGCTCCCCAAGGGCATGAGTATCCGTGTGTTCAACCAACGGACCGATCTCGTGCATGTCACGACGCACAACGTGTTGCACAACTTGCTTGTCGGCGTGGGCTTGGTGATTGCCGTGCTGTTTGTGTTCTTGGGCGATATTGCGTGTGCGATGATCGTGGCGCTGGTGATTCCGTTGGCGCTGCTGTTTGCGATTTCGGTGCTTTATTTTCGCGGCATGTCGGCCAACTTGTTGTCAATCGGCGCTGTCGACTTCGGCATTATCGTTGACAGCTCGGTGATCATCGCGGAAACAGTCTACCGCAAGGTCACCGCGGCCGACGCTGACCCCACCGCATCGTTGATCGACCGGATAAGCGATGCCACGCGCGGCGTCGAACGGCCGATCCTGTACTCGACGATCATCATCGTCTGCGCCTTTATACCGCTCTTTACGATGACGGGCCCCGCGGGAGCGCTGTTCGGCCCGATGGCTGCGACCTACGCCTTCTCGATCCTTGGGGCACTGCTGACTGCTGTCACGCTTGCACCGGTACTGTGCTCGTTCTTCTTTCGCAACAAAGTCGCCGTTCATGAGACCCGACTCGACCGGTTCATGAAGCGGATCTATGGCTCGACGCTGCGGTGGACATTGCGGCGTCGGCTGGCCACGGTGCTCACCTGTGCCGGTCTCGTGGCGGTGACCATCGCGTTCGTTCCGCGGTTGGGCGCCGAGTTCATGCCCGAACTCGAAGAGGGCAACCTCTGGATTCGAGCCTTGATGCCGCGCACAGTCTCGCGTGAAGAGGCGGCCCGCATCGCTCCCCAGCTCCGCGCGGTCATTGCCTCGATACCCGAGGTGCGCGGCGTCATGTCGCACGTGGGCCGTCCCGATGACGGTACTGATATCACCAGCTTCTTCAACATCGAATTCAACGTGCCGCTCAAACCCATGGAGCAATGGCGGCCTCACTTGACCCGTCGCAAGATCGAAGAGGAACTCAGCGCCAAGTTTCAGTCATTCCCTGGTATCGAGTTTAGTTTCTCGCAACTCATTCGCGACAACATTGACGAGGCCCTGTCGGGCATCAAGGGTTCAAACTCGGTCAAGCTTTTCGGAAGCGACTTGCATACGCTTGAGACCGTCGGGCAACGTGTCGTGGACGCACTCGAAAAAATCCCGGGCGTGCAAGATGTCGGTATCTTCCACATTCTGGGCCAACCCAATTTTGAAATCCGCATTGACCGTCCGGCTTGTGCCCGCTACGGCATCAATGTCGACGATGTCACCGAGATCGTCCAAGTGGCGATCGGCGGCAAGGGGTTTTCGAAGATGGTCGAGGGGGAGAAACTCTATGACATCGTGCTGCGACTGCCACAGCATCTGCGGAACGATCCCACCGATATTGCCCGCATCATGGTCGACGCTCCGGCAGCGAAAGACCAGCGCGGAGCACGTATCCCGCTTGGCCAGATCGCCGAGATCTCGCCGCATACCTCCGGTGCGACCTATATCTATCGCGAGAATAACCGTCGCTACATTCCGATCAAATTCGCCGTGCGCGGTCGAGATCTGGCGTCGACCATTGCCGAGGCGCGCGACAACGTCGAATCGGCGAACGGAGCGGTGAAACTGCCGG
>JAEUIL010000153.1 GCA_016794255.1 Planctomycetaceae bacterium
GAGGCGTCGCTCGCCCGTTGGTTTCTGATTAGGTCGTCTCCCTGCGGCTCAGCTAGTTGTCTCTTGGTGGGTGGAAGTCGGTGTCCCGATCTGTTTGTTGGCTGAGAATTGATACATGAGTCGCGACATAGACTATGCCGCCATCGCAGTCCGGAATGCCATTCTGGCTAAGTTCGCAGAGACAGAAGTGCTCGACGACCTGAGCGTATCCGCGTCGGAGAAGACGATCATCGTGCGCCATGGCCTGCAACAGGCCGAGGGGACTCGCGATCAACTTCTTTCAGCGCTGCGAGGTGCTCAGACTTACGCACAACTTTGGGACACCTGTTCCTCGTCAACGCGCCGATAGCTAGCACTTTGCTTCCTCTTGCCCCGTAGGAATCCGATGACCGCTTCCGAAACGGAAATCATGCGTCAGTTCCGCCGGTACTTGGTTCACGAAGGGGAAATGCTGTTCTTCAATGCCGGCGCGGCCAAGACGCACCCCGCCAGCTTTCACGAGGCCATCGCCTCGCTCATTCATGCGGGTCATCTCGTTCAGGAACGCTATGGCAATGCGTTCTCGCTCACCCGATCTGGCTATGAAGCTTCGGTGCAAGCCTGCACGACGCGGTAATGTCGACGATTTAGGCTCTTTTAGACGACTAGATTGCCAATGAGTCAGGGCGACCAACGGAAGCCCGGTATTTACCGGCGGCGCGTTGCTTGCCTACGCGCTTTGACTGTGCAGGGTTCAATAACCGAGACTTGCCGGGGCGCATTCGGGCAATGCCGTGACCTGTTCGTCTGCCGCTGGTTGCAACCGGCAAGATCGGCACAATCGCGTCAGCCGGTGAATCCCGATTAACGCTCAATCGCCAGCAAATTTCGACTGTTTTCTGGACCGACTTCGCGCAGACGGTTATCTTAAAGGTCTAATCTGGAACCGGGCACCCGAGGTTCGACGTAAACTAGACCATCTTCGTCTTTGCAGTTGCGGGCCATTTATGAGCACGGAAGAACAAGTCGATCCACGGCTCGTCGAACAAGCCCAGGCACAAATCCGCGGTTTGGTCGACGAGATCGTCGCGCTAGCGCGGAAGGAAACGAATGCCGAACAGTTCTACACCGAGTTCCTGAACCGGGTCGTGCAAGCCTTGGCCGCTGTCGGGGGGGTGGTTTGGAAGGCGGGCGAGGGTGGCGGTCCCGAGATCCAGGCGCAGCTCAACTTCCAAGAACAGCGGCTCGGCACCTCGAAAGAGGAACTGATCGCCCACCGCCGGTTGATTCACAACACGTTCCGGACCGGCGAGTCGACGTTGATGCTGCCGCACTCGGGCGGCACCGACGCGAACGGGATGAACCCCTCGGAATACTTACTGGTCTTGGGACCGGTCAAGATTGGCGACGAGACGCATCACGTCGTCGAGATTCTGCAGAGGCCGAATCCGTCGACCCGGACGCAGCGCGGCTATCTGCGGTTCTTGGTGCAGATGTGCGAAGTCGCGGCGAACTTCTTGAAGAACCGGCAACTTCAGCACTTCACTGATCGGCAAAGTCTCTGGTCGCAGCTCGAACAATTCACGCGCATGGCGCACGTCTCGCTGGAGCCGCGCGAGGTTGCCTATACGATCGCTAACGAAGGTCGCCGCTTGATACAATGCGACCGGCTCAGCGTGGCGATTCGCAAAGGGGGCAAGTGCCAAATCGCGTCGATTAGCGGTCAAGACACCTTCGACACGCGCTCCAACACCGTGCTGCTCTTGTCGCAATTGGCGACCGCCGTCGTCAAAGCGGGTGAGCCCGTCTGGTACTCGGGCAATACGAAGGACATGGCCCCCGAGATCGAAGAGGCGGTTGAAGGCTACGTCGACGAATGCCACACCAAGCAACTGGCGGTCATTCCGCTCAAGCGTCCGACGCCGCCGGGTGCCGAGCCCGACAAAGATGCCGCCCCCGAGCGACCCGTGGGAGCGTTGATCGTCGAGATGATCGAAGACACACGGCCGCGCGATGGTTTCTTACAGCGAGTCAACGTGGTGAGCGAGCATAGCTCGACGGCGCTCGCCAATGCGATGGAATACAACGAACTGTTCCTGATGCCGGTCTGGCGCACGATCGGCAAGAGTCGCGTGCTCGTCGAGGCGCGAAACCTGCCCAAGACGGTTGCCGTCGTGGGCGGCATCTTGATGTTTCTACTGGCGACGATTTTTGTGCCGTGGAACTTTAACATTCACAGCCCGGGCAAGCTCCAGCCGATCGAACGACGCGAGGTCTTTGCGACGGTCGATGGCACGATTCAGAACGTCCTCGTTCGCCATGGCCAAGATGTCAAGCAAGGCGATCTGCTGCTCGAACTCGACAATCGCGACATCACGCTGAAGCACGAGGAACTGGTGGGCGAGTATCGCCGCACCGATGCGTCGATCAAGGCGTATCAATCGCAAATGGCTGACGGCGGGCGGCTCAACAAGCTTGAGCGCGATCGGATCCAGGGCCAACTGGTCGAAGCGCTGGCCCATCTGACGAGTTTGGCGCAACAGATTCGCACGTTGGAGTTGAAGATTGGCAAGACGCGGATTTACGCTCCGGTCTCGGGCAAAATCACGACCTGGGATGTCGAACAAGTGTTGAAGCTGCGACCCTTGCAGCCCGGTCAGGCCGTGCTAAGCATCGCCTATCGCGATGGTCCCTGGGAACTGGAACTCCACATGCCCGAGGATCGGATGGGCTACCTGGGTGAAGCTCGCGCGGCGCTTCGCAAGGCCGAGAATCGCGAAGACCTGGACGTAACGTTCCACCTCGCCACCGATCCCACGACCGAGTACCAAGGTCGAGTGCGTGAAATTCACCTTACGGCCGAGGCCAATCCCGAACAGGGCAACACGGTGCTGGTGAAGGTTGACTTCGACAAAGACAAGTTGCCGCAACCGATTCAGCCCGGTGCTGACGTCGCGTCGAAAACGTACTGCGGACGTCGGGCGCTCGGTTTCGTGATGTTCCACGATCTGGCGAATTGGTTCCGCAAGACCGTGTGGTTCAAGATTTTCTAACCGAGTCGATGTCGGCCGAGCTCGGGGCTAGCCGCGTAAGAATCGAACAGCGCAGCATATTTCAGGAGAGCGATCCATGATGTGGCAAGTGATTTTGACGACGGCCTTGTTTGCCGATCCCATCGCCCCCAATGCTCCCTTCGCACCCACGGCACCGTTCACGCCGGGCACCCCGGGCGTCTCGACGACTGCACGCCCCAACGTGATCGAACGCTGTCTCGTCTCGGTGATTCACGACATCAAAGTTCCCGCACAAGAAGCGGGCATGCTGACCTCGATCGAAGTCAAGGAAGGGGATTTGATCAAGAAAGACGGCCATCTTGCTCAGATCGATGATGCCCAGGCCAAGCTGCAAAAGAACGCCGCGCTCGCCGAGATGTCGGTGGCACGACTCAAGGCCGAGGACGACGTCAACGAACGCTATGCCAAAGCCGCGTATGACGTGTCGGCCAAGGAATTGCAGATGCACAAACAAGCCAACGCGGT
>JAEUIL010000172.1 GCA_016794255.1 Planctomycetaceae bacterium
ATCGACGGTTTCAAATGGGCGACCGACTCGCGGAGCTCGGCCATCGCATGGGGCAGTTCGCGAGCGGCGGCCTTGATGCTCGCTTGCACCTCGGGATCGCCGACGAGTTGATCGACATGGGCGATCGTCTTCTGCAAACCATCGATCGACATTTCGGTCTTGGCCACGATGCGGACAAATTGTTCGTCATTGTTCTTGAGCAGATCGCTGATCCGCCGCGCGAGCCCGCCGATTTCGCCGCTGGTGTTCGCCACCGATCGCATGGTCAGAGCCAGATCGCCTTCCATTTTCGAGATGAACTCAAGCGGATTGGATTGCACGATGCCGGCGAGTGTGTCGCCATCACTGTACAACGGAGCGTTGTCGGGTTGCGAACGATCGAGCACAAACTCGACGAACGCGTCGCCGAGCAGCGATTGGCGAATCTGGGGAACCTCGTTGTGACGCACCTGCCGGCTGGATTCGATCTCGACCGTGGCGACGACTCCGGTTTCGCCCGCAGCCCGCAGTGCAGGGATATCCTCGGCAAACTTCAAAGACTGCACGCGACCGATGCGGATGCCGCTCTTGCGAATCGGCGTGCCATCGCTGACGCCGGGAGCTTCTTTGAACCGCAGATACAGGATGTACGGACGCGTGCCGAACTTCGGCAGACCGTCAAATATGAGCACGAGAATGCCGCTGATCAGCAAGGTGCCGATGACCAGCATGCCGACGCGAAATTGTTTGTCTCGTTCGTTCATCGTTCTGCTTCCCTGACTTGGCCACTTCGAGTGTGAGCCACTAGCTTTGCGAAGCCAGCGTGCTGCGTTTCTCGGCCATTTCCATCAGTCGTTCGCCCGCTTCGCCGCGGACGAATTGGGTTACTCGGGCGTCGCGACAAGCGTCCAACTCACTTGGCGGACCGTCAAACAACACTTGCCGCTCGCCTTGTTTCAATCGCATCACCGGATACAGCATGATCACGCGATCGGGCACCTTGCGGGTCGTGTGCATGTCGTGTGTCACCACGATGCTCGTGACCGGGTACAGCTGGCGCGTGCGGATAATCAACTCGTTGATCACATCGCTCATGATCGGATCGAGGCCCGTCGTGGGCTCGTCGTACAACACCACCTCGGGCGATAGCGCCAAGGCGCGTGCCAGGCCGACGCGCTTGCGCATGCCGCCCGACAACTCGGCAGGCTTTTTTCGTGCGGCCGACTCGGGCAGGCCAACGTCGGTGAGCAACTGCAATACGAGGTCGTACATCTCACGCGACGTTTTCGTCGTGTGCTGCCGGAGCGGAAACGCAATGTTGTCGGCCACCGACATGCTGTCGAACAGCGCCGCCTGCTGGAACACGAAGCCGAACCGAGTACGCTGCAGCGCTAGTTCACGTTCCGAAAGCCGAGTCAACGCGCGGCCATCGAACAACGCTTGCCCTTGAGTCGCTTCGATGAGTCCGATGAGCGTTTTGAGCAAGACGGTCTTGCCGCAGCCGCTCTCGCCGATGATGCAGACCGTCTGACCACGGGGAATTGACAGCGTGATATCGCGCAGCACCACCTGCGACCCAAACTGCACATGCAGCTAGTTCACTTCGATAATCGGTGCGTCGGTGGGAGTCGATTTGGCCATCGTTGGGCACGCGTCTCGCGTGCCTGGAGTGGTTTAGTGGTTAGGGTATGTGTCTTGAGCAGAACTTGATCGATCGACTTCGCGGCTTAAGGCACGCGGGACGCGTGCCCAACGTTAGAGGAACTGCATCCCTTCTGGGTACAGGAACGCGTACACCTGATTCAGGATGATGCCGAGCATTAAGTCGAGCCCCAGAATCGACACGAACGACACCACGAACGCGCTCGTCGCCGCACGGCCGACACCCTCGGCGCCGGGACTACAATGAAAGCCGCGGTGACAGCTCAACAGCGCGATCGCGGCTCCGAAAAAGATACTCTTGAACACGCCGCTAAACAGGTCGAACGACTTCACGAAGTTGGCCGAGTTTTCCCAATAGTGGTACTCGTCGATGCCGAGCAACACGATGCTGTAGAACGCGCCGCCGACCACGCCCATGAAGTCGGCCATGATCGTCAGTGTCGGAATGAGCACCAAGCAACCGAGAAACCGCGGCACGACGAGATAATGGATCGGGTTGGCACCCATCGCCGCGAGGGCGTCGATCTGTTCGGTGACGCGCATTGTGCCGAGTTCCGCGGCCATCGCGCTACCGACGCGGCCGGCGAGCATCGTCGCCGCCAGCACGGGGCCCAACTCGCGAACCAGGGACATATTGATCACACCGCCCAAGCGGGTCTCGAAATGCAGCTGCTTGAACTGAGCGAAACTTTGCACGGCAAGCACCATGCCGATAAACATCCCCGTCAGTGCCACGACCGGCAGGCTCATGACGCCAATCTGATAAAAGTTGGGGATAATCGTCTCGCGGCTTGGCAGGCGCGTAAAGAGCCAGGCGAACGTGCGAAACGCGAACAGGCCGATGTCGCCGATGCCGACGACAGCGTCGATCGCCACCGCGCCCAGCCCGGTGATCCAATTCTCGACCGCGGCGAAGATCCCACCGCGCTTAGCGTCAAGTTGGTCAAAGCTTCGGGACATGTCTGGCGATTCCGCAATAGGACGAAGGTCTGCAAACGATTGCTAGCAACGATTGGTCCGACACATACGAGCGTGTGTCTTCCGTAGGACTGGAGACCCGTCCTACGGAAGACACGACTGTCCGTTTCATCATTGTACGATTGGAACGATTTTGCCGATCGTGCACCAAGTCTGTTCACGATCCGCGCTGACGCGGCGCGATGGCAACGGTTCAAATGTGACTAACTACACGAACTTGTCATTTGTTACGAGATAGAATGGGAAAGAAAGTGATCGCGAACCAAGTTGCCCGCTGCCCTTGTCCGGGGATCGTGTGCCGGACGCCATCACCGCTGTCATGCCAATCGCGACAGCTCGTCCATCCACTGCCATGTTTACGATTACGCTAGCCCTTGAGCTTCTGCCCGATGGAACATGCGACCGTCGCACCGCTGGTGGCCGATTTGCTCGTGGTGCTAGCCTCGGGCCTCGCAGCGGCAGCGGTCTGTAAACGGATCAACGCGTCGTTATTGGTCGGATATCTCGTCGTCGGGGCGATCGTCGGCGGCGGCGGGTTGCGGTGGGTCGAGGGTCGCCACGAGCTCGAAATTCTCGCCGAAATGGGGGCTCTGCTGCTGCTGTTTGCGGTCGGCATTGAGTTCTCGGTCGATCAACTGCGTCAACTAAGTCGGTACTTCACCGTCGGTGGCGCGACGCAAATGCTGCTCGTCGCCGGACCGCTCAGCGGAATCGCGTGGCTGTTTGGCATGCCGCTCAATGCTGCCGTGTTGATCGGCGCGGCGACGGCGCTCAGCTCGACCGTGCTCGTGTTTCGTGCGCTGACCGAGTTGGGCCAAACTGCTTCGCCGCACGGTCAACGGGCGATCGGCGTGCTGTTGTTTCAAGACGTGGCGTTGGTGCCGCTCTTGCTCGTCGTGCCGATGCTGACCAGACAGGGAGACGCGCCGAGTATCGCGACGTACGTGCTGCTCGCCGCCAAGTCGACGCTCTTCGTGGTGGGCGTGATCGTGGTGCGCTGGTCGATCGGCCAGTGGATTGTCGACCGGCTCGCCGAAGTGCGAAGCGTCGAGCTGGTCGTGCTGTTCTCGTTGTGCGTGCTCGGTGGCTTCGGTTGGGGCGCGTATCAACTCGGGCTGCCCGCCGCGGTCGGTGCGCTCGCCGCCGGAATCGCGCTCAGCGGCAATCGGCTCAGCCATCAGATTGACTCGATCGTGCTGCCGTTTCGCGAAACGTTTGCCGCCGTGTTCTTTGTCACGCTGGGGATGTTATTGCAGCCCGCCGCGTTCATCGACGAACCGCTGCTTTTAACCGGGGCGCTCATCGGTGCGCTCGCGCTCAAGACTGCTGCCGCAACCATCGCTCTGCGGCTCGTCGGCCTGCGTTGGAAAGCGGCTCTCGGCATGGGCATGGGCCTCGCGCAGCTCGGTGAGTTTTCGTTCCTGCTCGTAGGCGAAGGGGTTGCCGAGGGGCTCATCAGCCCCGACTACTTCAACCGACTGTTGTTCGTCGCGCTCGGCTCGCTGATTCTGACGCCGTTGCTGCTGCGGATCGGTTTGCCGCTGACCGAAGATGGCGAACTCGAACAAACGCCCCGTGCCAAGGGCCGTGAGATGCCGACGGTCGCGTCTCCCCGGGCGGTCGTCATCGGCGTGGGACCGATCGGCCGGCAGATTGCCTCGCGGCTGGAAACCGATGGTCTCGAAGTGTGTCTGGTCGACTACAGCCCGGTGAACCTGTACGCTTTTGCACAGCTTGGATTTCGCACCGTGGCGGGTGACGCGCGGGAACCGGCGATCCTGCGCAAGGCCGGTGTCGGCAGCGCACGGCTGGTCGTGGTGTGTGTGCCCGACGACGTCGCGGCGATACAGATTGTGCGTGGCATTCGCGAACTGACCCGAGCCACGTCGATTTTGGTCCGCTGCCGGTTCCAGCAGTCGCAGGCGACGCTCAAGCAAATGGGTGCGAACGCCGTGGTGAGTGAAGAGGCCGAAGCGTCGCAACGATTGCTCGAATGGTGCGAGCATGCGGCGCTCGATCCCGATGGACCAGCGGCGATGTAAACGTCGTTCGTCGCCCGATGCGGTGACTGACGTGGCAAATCGATCTCTTTCTCAGCGAGCGTGCGATGAGTGCGATTCCCGTGGCGGTGGTTCAGGCTGGCAGCGTGTTGTTCGACAGTGCTGCCGCGACCGACAAAGTGTGCCGCATGACCCGTGAGGCGGCGGCGGGCGGCGCGCGGTTGATCGTGTTTCCCGAGGCGATGATCGGCGGTTATCCACGCGGATTTGGCTTTGGCATCACCGTGGGCAATCGAACGCCGGAGGGTCGGCAGTTGTGGCAGCGTTATTGGGACGCCGCGATCGATGTGCCCGGCCCGAGTGTCGCGGCGATTGGCGATGTGTGCCGCGAGCTGAACGTGACCGTGGCCGTGGGCGTGATCGAACGGGAAACGCAGCCCGCGCGGGGCACGGTGTTCTGCACGCTGCTCATCATCGGGCCTGACGGTCGGCTGATCGGCAAGCATCGCAAACTCAAGCCGACCGCGGCCGAGCGACTCGTCTGGGGCGAAGGTGACGGCAGCAGCTTGCAGGTCTACGACACGCCGCTGGGACGACTCGGCGGCTTGATCTGTTGGGAGAATTACATGCCGCTGGCCCGCATGACGCTGTACGCCCAGGGAATCGAGATCTATCTCGCACCCACGGCCGACCCGCGCGACACGTGGCTCGCGACGATGCGGCACATCGCCTGCGAAGGACGGTGTTTCGTGCTGTCGTGCAATCAATTCACGACGCGGTCGATGTACCCTGCCGACCTACAAACATCGCCCGAGCTAAATGGTCTGCCCGAGATCTTGTGTCGCGGCGGCAGTGTGATCGTCTCGCCGCTCGGCGAGGTGCTTGCGGGGCCGTTGTACGATCAGGAAGGCATGCTCACGGCCACCATCGATCGTGACAGGGTGACCCGCGCGAAGCTCGACTTCGACGTGGCCGGCAACTACGCCCGCCCCGACGTGTTTCGGTTGCACGTTGATCGCCGTCAGCAACGGGCCGTGGGGTTTGAAGACACGTAAGCGCTTCGATCTCGGACGGTTCGCGTCGTCCTAACCGGTACATTCGGTCATTTCGTTAACTCGCTGAACTGAAAAGTCGATCGAAACTAACGTGGTTCGATGGGGTGAAGGTTTCTCGCAGGGAAGCCTTGTGCGAGTGACGCGATTGCACTCGCACCTCACGTGTAGCAGCCCTATTCTTCGGGCACATGGTCGAGTGAGGAGTTTCCCGTGGGCAAGCGAAATGAGTCGAAACGGCGTCTTTTCTCGCCATCGCGAACCACTCGGCTGCGGTTTGAATCACTCGAACAGCGACGGCTGTTGGCGATCGATATTGGTGGCACGACCGGCGACGACTCGATTGCAATCATCGGCACCGACACGGGCTTCTACGCCTCGATCAACGGTCAGGCGACGAATTACACAACATCCGGCCTCACCGAGGTCAACGTCGATGGTTTGAGTGGCAACGATTCAGTGCAGGTGCACAAAATTCATGGCCCTGCCACACTCGGAGCACTCACGGGCTTAGTCGACGGCAATCGATTTCGCGTCGCGTTGTCGAACTTTGAAACCCAGTATGTCTTTTGGGCACCTGACGAAATGCTGCCTTTGGGCGAACCTCAGTCGGCAGTTCTCAATGGAACCGTAGGAAACGATTGGGCATACCAATTCGACACTCACGCGATCATGCAGGGCAGCCTCAATGGCGCGGCCTACTTCAACGAAGTGATTGGATTTGCACGCGGCACCTCGTTCTATGGGTCGGGCGGGGACGACAGTCTGATTTCAAGTCCGAACGCAACTCCCTTGCCTCCGATGCACTTGTCGATCAATGCGACCACCCGAGTGTCATCATTGACCCGCGGAAACCTCGCCTCCCCAGGTTTTGTATCGTCGAATAACTTCTCTGAATTCGAAAGTCTTTACGCCTACGCGAATGCTTTTGGACAGCCTATGACCACCTGTAGTTATGTCGGCACGGCTGGATCGGACACATTTTATGGCCTGCCCGACACCTCGATTCTTAGCAGTCAGGGAATTTTCTATCAGACCATTGGTTACGACTCGGTTGAGGCCGATCTTGGCGGAGGTGTCGACACCGCTGTGTTATACGCAAGCGCCGACGCCGACGTTCTTGAGGCCAGCCCCGACGTCACGACCCTTATTCGTGTTCCTGCCTTTCGACGGAATATCGTACGCAATGCGGAGAGTGTTTACGCGTTTGCCACGGCCGGGGGCAACGATCGAGCGTCCATCAGTGACCAAACCAGTTCGGGAGCTGGCAATGACGTGCTGTTTGCGACCAGCGAGTACTCGTTACTCTATCGTCCCGGAAGTTATCTGATCCAAGCGATCGGTTTTGCCAACGTCGAAGTGACCTCATCCACTGGCTACGACACCGCAATCATTCTCGATCGCCCGGGCGGCAATCAATTGACGGCCATGTCGGATGGCGTGGAAATGAACTACTACGGCAAGTCGCGTGTGACGATCAAGGCGTTCGACATTGTCTACGCCAACGGTCTGTACGGCGGTGTGAATCGCAAAGTCACGACGGCAACCCCGTTGTTCCCGATCGTGTATGCCGGTACGTGGATCGGCTAATCAGCGCATGAAAAAGTCCGGCGAGCTGCGAACAACTCGCCGGACTTTGTGAATCTCATCGCCGTCTGGCGATTTTCGGCGGCACCGAGGCGACGGCTACTAGGCACCGACCAATTGATTGGCCTTCTTCTTCTCGGCCACGATCGCCTCTTGGATGCTGTTGGGCACCCGCTTGTACTTCGCGAATTCCATCGTGAACGTACCTTGACCTTGGGTCAAGCTACGCAGATCGGTCGAATAGCCGAAGACTTCCGACAACGGCAGCTCGCATTCGATCTTGGTCGTCGGGCCTTCCATTTCGCTCGATACGATCAAGCCGCGGCGGCTGATCACGTCGCCCGTCACGGGCCCTTGGAAGTTGGTCGGCACTTCGATTTCGACCTTCATGATCGGCTCGAGCAGCGCCGGCTTCATCTTCAAGAACGTCTCGCGGAAGCAGTTGCGGGCACACGTCTGGAACGCCATGTCTGACGAGTCCACATCGTGGTACGAGCCGTCTTCGAGCACGCACTTGATGCCGACGATCGGGAAGCCCGCCACGGGCCCCTTGTTGAGCGACGCCAAGTAGCCTTTCTCGACCGACGGGATATACTCGCGCGGAATACGACCGCCGACGACCTTGTCTTCGAAGATGAAGTTCTCTTCGGCTCCCTCGGGCAGCGGCTCGAAGTGACCTTTAACGTGGGCGTACTGACCGCTACCACCGGTTTGCTTCTTGTGCTTGAAGTCGTACTCGGCGTTTTGGCTCGGCGCCTCGCGGTAGCTAACCTTCGGTGCACCGACGTTGACCTCGACCTTGTACTCACGGCGAATGCGCTCGACGTAGATTTCGAGATGCAACTCGCCCATGCCGGCGATCACGGTCTCGTTGGTCTCTTCGTCGGTCATCACGCGGAACGTCGGATCTTCACGCGTAAAACGGGTCAGCGCCTTGCCGAGCTTGTCGCCCGAGTCGCGATTGGGAGTCGTGATCGCCATCTTGATCACCGGTTCCGGCACGAACATGTTTTCGAGCGTGCAGTACTTCGTCTCGGCAGCGAACGTGTCACCGCTGGCGCAATCGATACCGAGCACTGCGACAATGTCGCCGGCGATCGCGGTGTCGATTTCCTCACGCTTGTCGGCGTGCATCTTCACGATGCGGGCAAAACGTTCCTTCTTGCCGGTACGCTGGTTGTAGTACGTCTCGCCCTTGGTGATCGTCCCTTGGTAGATCCGAGTAAAGGTAAGCTGACCGAACGGATCTTCGACGATTTTGAACGCCATGCCGACGAACGGCTTCTTGGGGTCCGGCGAGAGCGGGAACGCTTCGTCCGGGTTGGCCCAATTCTTGGCCTTGATCGGCCGATCGACCGGGCTCGGCAGATAACGGCAGATCGCGTCCAACAGCGGTTGCACGCCTTTGTTCTTGTACGCACTGCCCATGAACACCGGGGTCAGATCTTGGTGTTGCACGGCTTTGGTGATGATCGCGTGGAGTTCCTCGGCCGCGATTTCCTCTTCACCCAACAGACGCTCCATTAGCGAGTCGCTGTACATCGACAGCGATTCGAGCATGTGCTGGCGAGCTTCTTCGCAGGTCGCTTTCAGATCGGCCGGGATCGCCTCTTCACGGACGGTTTCGCCGTTGTTGCCATCGAAGTACAAGGCCTTCATCTGGATCAGATCGACCACGCCTTCGAAGTTGTCTTCCTTACCGATCGGCCATTGCATCAGCACGGCGTCAGCGCCGAGCTTCTCGCGCACTTGCTTCACCACTTTGGTGTGGTCGGCGCCGGTGCGGTCCATCTTGTTGATGAACGCCAGCCGCGGCACGTGATAGCGCTTCATCTGGCGATCGACGGTCATCGACTGGCTTTGCACGCCACCGACGGCGCAGAGCACGAGAATCGCACCGTCAAGCACGCGGAGCGAACGCTCGACTTCGACCGTGAAGTCCACGTGGCCCGGGGTGTCGATCAAGTTGATCTGGTGACCGCCGTGCCAATAGACCGTGGTCGCGGCGCTGGTGATCGTGATACCACGTTCCCGCTCGAGATCCATGTAGTCCATCGTGGCACCGTCGCCGCCGCCTTTGACTTCCTGGATGCGGTGAATTCGCCCGGCATAGAACAAGATACGCTCCGAAAGCGTCGTCTTGCCCGAGTCAATGTGAGCCGAAATGCCGATGTTACGCAGTTTTGCCAGGTCCATGATTCAAGTCTCGCCGTGAAGGACGAATTCGATCCCAGTGGGAATGTAACTAAACACCACGTCGCCGGGCAACTCGGGCTGGCCGAGCCACTCGACGACGATACACGCATTCTGAATTATTCGCACGAGCCACGTCGCAGGCGAATCGGATTCGCACAGCGAACGGACAGCGACGCCCAACGACGGGTCGGCAGCGACCCGCGAGGGGCGATGAGCCGCGAGTTCAATCGCAGTTCAGCGGCCAAAGTCACGGGGCCCGACGCACGCCTCAGGGCCAACGGTGTGCGCCATCGCAACGACGCACTCGCTGGCCATTCCCGTTTTGCATGCTGCTACCTGGTCAGGCCGCGCTGGAGGGTGGCCGACACGATCAAAGCTGGAAGGGAATTCCGGCGAACAATCATCGTAACTTGTTTCCTCGGCTGGGGAAGGGCAAAAATGGAGGCGGGCGGAAGCAGTTGGTAGACGGGGTTGATTGGCACAAATGGGCGAAAGCGGTCTTGGCTGTGAACTGGTCACCGGTCGATAATATTCGCGCGCCTTAACCCGCTAATCGCCAATGGGTTAGGCACGCGCTGTCGCAGCCAGATCCCGGCTTGCGGTTGGCTTCACAACGGCAATCGGCCAAGGAGCGGGAGACGTAAGTCTCCCGGTGAGCCGCCACCACCGTCGACCGCCCGTTCCAAAGCCATCACCAATCGACTTTGTCGCCCAGGTCATCGGGAGTAAACTTCATTCATGAGCGCCGCAGCCGACTTCCCGATTGGAAAACTTTCGCTGGCCGAGAAGCTATTGCTGATGGAACGGTTGTGGGAAGACATGTCCCGCACTCCGAGTTCACTGCCCGTGCCCGATTGGCATGGCGAAGTCTTGGCACAGCGACAGGCTCGGGTCGATGCAGGACAAGCGGAGTGGGTTGATTGGGAAGTGGCGAAGGAGCGGCTACGTCGTCGCATGACTTGAAAGCCTGATGACACACGCATTTCGCGTCGCAAAGCAAGGGATGCCGGGGTGAGGCGAAAGGTAGGCGGGACAAGTTCGCAGTCGTGCGGCAATATATGCGATGTGCTCAGAAGTTGCATCAACGTCACCAAGAAATTGCGCTGACTCTTTCAGGGTATGGCAATAACCAGAGATTCTTGCTGGGCATGTCCGATGCGACTGTGCACCCTAATTGTGTCTCTGATCTTCACGGTGTGCGGCATCGGAATGATCGTCAATGGTGATAATGTTGGTTGGCTCGTTGCGGGCTTCTTCGCACTATGTTTATTGATCGCCCTACTCAAGCCGTATTTGTTGCAGGTGCGTGCCGACCATGGGAAATTGGCATTCATTCAGCACGAACCAATTCAGGTGTGCATGTCGCGGTCCTTTATGTGGCCCAAGTCAATCGAAGTACGAATTGGCGAGCTGAAAGCCGGTTCAAGATTGGAAATTGTGCGCGAAGAGATTGACCGCGCCGTTGAGTACGCGCACCTACAATGGGCCCGCGACTTGAGGTTTCCCAAGGAAGGTGAAATCTATGAGGCAATCAGTGACACTAAGATTCAATACATGACTTCACATCATGCGCCGTATACAGGCGGTGGCGAAGCCGTCCTCGCAAAAGGCGAGCGTGTTCGAGTGTCAAGTGTGTCTCACGAAAAACCGATCGGAGTATACTGCGATCCACTTCGATATGACGAACTTCACGAGGAAATTGTATCCGAAGAAGAGCGAAACTACCCTAGCTACGACGGCTATTACTTCAGCATCGACACCGTCGATTTGAATAGGTTTTTTCGCATCGTGAACTCAGAAGAAGATGAAACTAGCGTTCATGTTGAATGAAAGCAGCGTCAATATTCTCTTCTAGAACCTCAACGGCTTCTGCCACGCCTCTTTGAGCACGCTCAACTCGGCGTGCACTACCAGCGGCGCACGTTCCTCGGTCGCGTCGCCGTCGTCGATCTCGACTTGTTGCGGCAAGCCGATGATCTCGAGCCGGTCGCTGGCGACGACTTCACCGACGAGCGCACACGGAACTCCGGCGAGCAACTGCTGGAACGCCTCGACTTGGTCGGGACGCACCTCGACGAGGAACCGGCTGTTCGATTCACTGAACAACAACCGGCTCGTGGCGGCGGCGTCGAGTTCGACCTGCTGCGGCACTTGATGCAAGAAAATGCGAGCGCCCAGTCCGCCGGCGAACGCCATCTCGGCGACCGCGACTGCCAGCCCACCTTCGCTCAGATCGTGACAGGCCCGCACCAGGCCGGCGACAATCGCGTTATGCAGCGCGACAAACGTCTGCTTCGCGATCGATACATCGACCCGTGGCACCTGACCGCCGCTGAGCCCCTGCGTGACCGCGAAGTGCGAGCCACCCATCTCATCCTTGGTGAGGCCGACTTGGAACAAGAAGTTGCCCGGCTCCTTCAAATCCATCGTCACCGCTTGCGACACATCGTCGATCTGGCCCATGGCGCTAATCAACAGCGATGGCGGAATCGCGATCGACTGCCGCTTGCCGTCGGGACCGTCGAACCGGAACTCGTTATTGAGGCTGTCTTTGCCGCTGATGAACGGCACCTGCCACGCCATGGCGAGGTCATGGCAGGCGATCGCCGCCCGCACCAGCGAGCCAAAAGTCTCGGGCTTCTCGCAGTCGCCCCAACAGAAGTTGTCGAGAATCGCGATTCGCCGGGGGTCGGCTCCGACGGCGATGCAATTGCGCAGCGCCTCGTCGATCGCACTGGCGGCCATGTGATACGTATCGAAATCGCCATAGCATGGGTTCATGCCGTTGCTGATCACCAAGCCGCGCCGCGACGTCAGCACCGGGCGAACCACGGCCGCGTCGCCGGGACCATCGTTCGTCACGCCAACGAGCGGCTTGACCACGCTGCCACCTTGCACTTCGTGATCGTATTGGCGAATGATCCATTCCTTGCTCGCCACGTTGAGCGAGCCGAGGATCGCGAGCAACTCGGGCGTGTAGTCCCAGTTGTATTTCTCGGGCAGACGTTGCGGCTCGACCGGGGCGGGCGCGTACACCGCCTCGCGAATCACGGGCGGACGTCCGCCATGGAGAAACTCCATCGTCACTTCGCCGACGACATGCTCGTGATATTTGAGCTGCAACCGGCCCGTGGGCACAAAGCGACCGATCGCCGTGGCCTCGACCCCTTCGCTGGCGCAAAGCTGTTGCAGCTCGTTCCATTTCTCCTCGGGCACGGCCAGGACCATGCGTTCCTGCGCCTCGGAGATCCAAATCTCGGTATAGCTCAGGCCGTCGTACTTGACCGGTGCCCGATCGAGCCATACTTCGGCGCCGATCTCTTCGCCCATCTCGCCGACCGCGCTCGAAAACCCGCCCGCGCCGCAGTCGGTGACCGCGTTGAACAACCGGCGGTCGCGCGCTTCGAGCAGCACGTCGAGCACCATTTTCTCGGTGATCGCGTTGCCGATCTGCACGGCTCCGCCCGAGAGATGCTCGCTTTCGCTGGTCAACTCGGCCGAACTGAACGTCGCGCCGTGGATGCCGTCGCGACCCGTGCGACCGCCGACCGCCACGATCAAGTCGCCCGGCTTCGCTTCTTTGAACGCCATGTCGACCGGAATCAGACCGACGTTGCCGCAGTACACCAACGGATTGCCAAGGTAACGTTTGTCGAAGAACACCGAGCCGTTGACGGTCGGAATGCCCATGCGATTGCCATAGTCGCGCACACCGCTGACCACGCCGTTCATGACCCGTTTCGGATGCAGCACGCCGGTGGGCAACGAGTCGGCCGGGGTGTCGGGCGGGGCGAAGCAAAATACGTCGGTGTTGCAGATCGGCTTGGCTCCCATGCCCGTGCCGAGCGGGTCGCGGATGACACCGCCGAGGCCCGTGTTCGCGCCGCCGTACGGCTCGAGGGCCGAGGGGTGATTGTGCGTCTCGACCTTGAAGCAGACGTGATATTGATCGTCGAACGTGACGACGCCAGCGTTGTCTTTGAACACGCTCACGCACCAGTCGTCTTGGCCGAGTTGCTCACGAATCTTGGTCGTGGCGGCGAAGATCGTCTCTTTGAGCATGCTCTTGAACTCGCGCGTCCCATGCTCGTCGCGATAGCGCACCCGGCCGCCGAGCGTCTTGTGACTGCAATGCTCGCTCCAGGTTTGGGCCAGCGTTTCGAGTTCGATGTCGGTCGGATCACGGCCCAAGTCGCGATAGTAGTTCTGGATAGTCTGCATCTCGGCGAGGCTGAGATACAACTGATCGCGGCGACTCATGGTGGCGAGTTGCTCGTCGGTCAAATCGCGCAGCGGACGCGAGAGCTGCTTGAAGGTGTACGGCGCGCCAAGCTCAAGTTTCGGCCACGTGATGGGCCCCACGATGTACTGCTCGATCGCGTCGTTGGCCAGACTCTTGGTGCAGAGCAGTTGGCATTGCTCGGCGCTCAACGGCGAGAGCCAGTACTTCGAGAACGTCCGGACGGCATCTACCGGCACGCCCAGATCGGCGATCGCGGCCAAGGCGCTTTGGGCCACGGGATCCATCACGCCCGGCTTGGGGAGCACATGCACGGCGCTCGCGGTTCCCTCGGGTGCTCGGTTCAGAGCTTCGTCGCCCGTGCAACCGATCACGGCATGCTCGACGACCGTATCGACGAGCAATTCGCGCGCAATGCGTTCGACCTGCGCACGATCGACGTTGCCTTGCACGAGATACCCGCGCGCGGCGACGACCCGCAGTTGATCGCCGAGACCGAGCTGCACAGCATCGGCGGCGACTTTTTTCCCGAGATGATCGACGATTCCAACGGCCGGATAGATGTCAACTTCCCAAAGCATCGCGTGAACGTTTCGCCTCCATGAGTAGGGATTCAAGCCGAACTGCGTCGCCCCGTTTGAGCGCCTGACGATAGGCGTCGATCGCGAGCTGATAGCGATCGAGCGCGGCCAAAACGGCCGTGCGATTGTCGAGCAAAATCTGTCGCCACAACACCGGATCGCCACCG
>JAEUIL010000185.1 GCA_016794255.1 Planctomycetaceae bacterium
TGCTCAAAAGACCGTCGTGGCCGAGGGACTCAACGATCCGAAGGGGATCACGGTGTGGGACACGCTCACCTTTGTGACCGACAAGACCCGCGTGATGCGGATCGATGCCAAGGGCAACCTCGAAGTTTGGGCCGAGGCGACCGACTTTCCGAAGCCGCCGAAGTTCTTGAACGACATCGTCGCCGATGCGCGCGGCAACTTGTACGTTTCTGACTCGGGCGATCTCAAAGGGGCCGAGGGGGCCGTCTATCGCATCAGCTCCGATCGCACGATCACCACGGTGCTCGACAGCTCGAATCCCGCGATCAAGACGCCGAATGGTCTGATCTTTGACGGCGAGGACTTGCTCGTGCTCGACTTTGGCTCGGGCGTGTTGTCGCGTTGCAACTTGAAAGACAAGTCGCTCACGACGATTGCCGAAGGTTTCCCCGGCGGCGATGGTTTGGCCTGGGACTGGGATCACAACCTCTATATCACCGAGTGGAAGTCGGGCCGCGTGTCGGTGCTCCGCGATGGCAAAGGCCCGGCCGAGACGATCTCGACGACCGATTTCCAAGCGGCGGCCGATCTCGCCTCGCATCCGCGGTTTGGCACCGTATTCGTCCCCGACATGAAAGCGGGCACCGTCACGCCGCTCGCTTGGGTCAACAACAATCCGAAAGTCGACGATGCGCCGTTGGCCGCGAAGATTGTGCCGGCCTTTACGAGCGCTCAGGTCGACCGCCCGATCATTGTCACGCATGCGGGCGATGGCTCGAACCGCATCTTTATTGTCTCGCAAAAGGGCAAAGTCTTTTCGCTCGCGGGCAATGAGCCGAACGCCGAGCCGAAGCTGTTCTTCGATCTGACGTCGAAGGTGCGTTACCTGGACAATCAAAACGAAGAAGGATTCTTGGGCTTCGCGTTCCATCCGAAGTTCAAAGAGAACGGCCAGTTCTTTGCGTACTACACCACCAAGAACGCCACGCACACCTCGGTCATCTCGCGGTTCACCGCTGCCAAAGACACTGGCACGGCCGACATCACCAGCGAGCAAGAAATTCTCCGCATTCCGCAACCGTACTGGAACCACAATGGCGGCACGATTGAGTTTGGGCCCGATGGCTTGATGTACGTCGGCCTGGGCGATGGCGGAGCAGGCAACGATCCGCACGGTCACGCTCAGGACCCGAGCACACTGCTCGGCAAGATCTTGCGAATCGATGTCGATCGCACCGAAGGCGATCGGAAGTACGGCATTCCGAAGGACAACCCCATGGTCGGCCAAAGCGGCGCTCGCGGCGAGATTTTCGCCACCGGCTTCCGCAACATTTGGCGGCTCTCGTTCGATCGCCAGGGTGGCCAGTTCTGGGTCGCCGACGTCGGCCAAGACATTTGGGAAGAGATCAACATCGTCACCAAAGGTGGCAACTACGGCTGGAACGCTCGCGAAGCACGGCACAAGTTCCGCGCCAACGGCAGTGGTCCGAAGCCTGAGTTCATCGAGCCGATTTGGGAGTACCATCACGACATTGGCAAGTCGGTGACCGGCGGCTTCGTGTATCGCGGCAAGCAAGTGCCCGAACTCACTGGCTTGTACGTCTATGCCGACTATGTCACCGGTCGCATCTGGGGTTTGAAGTACGACGAGGCCAAGCGGCAAGTCGTCTCCAACCGCCCGATCAACGGCAACACGCAACCCGTGATGTCGTTCGGCGAAGATGAACAAGGCGAGCTGTACTTCACGACCCCCAGCGGTCAGATGTTCAAATTCGCCGCCGGAAACTAATTCGGCACGTTATTGAGATCAGGTGGGTCGTGTCGGTGCGGCCCATCGGACAACAGAAATCGAACCACAGAGGCGCAGAGGACACAGAGATTTGCCAGAGAGAGTTACGCGACGGGGGTGATGACATGAATCTTCCGATCCTCTGCATTTCTTCTGTGTGACCTCTGCGCCTCTGTGGTTCCTGGCTTGTTCTGTAAATCGTCCACGTCAGCACTCCAACGCATCGTTTCGTCCCGGCCCGCGCTCAAATACAGGAAGTTCGAGAACCACGCATGGCCAATATCCTTACACTTGTCCTCGGCGGTGGCCGAGGCACCCGCCTCTTTCCGCTCACCAAGTACCGCTCGAAGCCCGCGGTGCCGCTGGCGGCTAAGTATCGTTTGATCGATATTCCGCTCTCGAACTGTATCAACAGCGGTCTCAATCGCATCTACGTGCTCACGCAGTTCCTGAGCGTGAGTCTGCACCGGCACATTCGCCGCACCTACACGTTCGACGCGTTCAGCGGTGGCTTTGTCGAACTGCTCGCCGCGCAGCAGACCAACGACAAAGAGATCTGGTACCAAGGGACGGCCGACGCAGTGCGGCAGAACTTGCGTTACATCCAAGATCCCGAGATCGACTACGTCTTGATTCTCTCGGGCGATCAGTTGTATCGCATGGACTATCGCGACATGGTCAAGACGCACGTCGAGAACAAGGCCGACGTCACGATCGCCGCTCTGCCTGTCGAAAGCGACAAGGCCAGTGGCTTCGGCATCATGCGACTCGACGACACCGGCCGCGTACAGGGCTTCTTAGAGAAACCCAAGACGGCCGAGGAATTGAAGCTTGTGCGGACCGATCCCAGTTGGATCGACGCGCGCGGCATTCCCAGCCGTGGCCGCGATTGCCTGGCCAGCATGGGCATCTATCTGTTCAATCGTGAGCGTTTGGTCGACGTGTTGACCAAGACCAACTACCAAGACTTCGGCAAGGAAATCTTCCCCGCCTCGATTCGCACGCATCGTGTGCAGGTGCATTTGTTCGACGGCTACTGGGAAGACATCGGCACGATCAAATCGTTCTACGAGGCGAATCTTGAACTGTGCCGGCATGACCCGCCGTTCGACATGAGCCCGTCGGAAGCGCCGATCTATACCCGCATGCGTTTCCTTCCCGCCTCGCGGTTCGACGGCGCGGCGGTGACCCAAAGTCTGATTGCCGATGGCTGTATGCTCGAGTCCGGCGCTCGCGTCGACAACAGCGTGATTGGCGTGCGCTGCAAGATCGGCCGCAACGTCTCGATTCGCAAGTCGATCCTGATGGGTCACGACACGTTTCAAAAGCCGGCCGAGATCGCGGCCGATTTGGCCGCGGGTCGGCCGCCCGAAGGCATCGGCGATGGCACGGTGATCGACGGCGCGATTATTGACAAGAACGTGCGCATCGGCCGCAACTGCCGCATCGTCAACGACAAGCACGAGCAAAACCGCGACGTCAACGACCACGTCATGATCCGCGACGGGATCGTGTGCGTGGCCAAGGACGCGGTGCTGCCAGACGATTGGCGTCTGTAGCAGAAATCGGATCGGCTAACGCACGCGGCTCACGCCTTGATCGTACGATATAGATCGAGATTCTCGCGATCACCGATGATCGCGAACACCTGCCGAATCTGCCGCAGGCCTTCGCTCACGGTGAATCGCGGATCCCGGCCGAAGCTCTTCGCGCCGATGATGTAAAAGTTCGGCTCGGTCGTGAGCACGTTGGTCGCTACGTTCGGCAAACCCTCGGTCGCGCGGTCGAACTCGACCTGCAATTCACTCGTCAACCGCGGATCGGGGCGCGATCCCACACTCGCGACGATCTGATCCACGTCGATCGCCCCGGCGTGATCGCCGACCAATTCGCAGTGATACCCGCCCGACTCGGCACGCGCGATCGAAGCGAGTTGCGTGCCGGACCAGTGAACAATACCTGATTGCGGATCACTTACAAGTGCGTTCGCTTGCTGCGCGATGCGATCGCGTTCGACGAGTGGATCGTTCGCCATCCGGTCGATCGGACCATTCGCCGAGGCAAGCGGCTCACGGCGTGTCATCCAGGTCACCTGCGGCCGAGGTGACAAGCTACCGAGGACTAATGCGTTGGTCGCAGCCGTGTGACCTCCACCGATCAATAACACCCGTTTGCCCGCGTATCTAGCGGTGGTCGACGCGTCGCGCGAGTCAATCACGCCATACTCAATCTCGGCCGACAACGGCATCTCGCCCAGGGCGGGCATCCCGCCTTGACCGGCCCAGCGATGATTGCCGATCACGCCCGAGCAATCGATCACCGCGTCGGCTGTGAAAAGTTTCTCGCCACCCTCGCGATTGCGGGTCAGAATCAAAAAGTCTTCGTCGCCACGGGCGGGATCGTCGAGCAACTCTTGCTTAATCAAATGCGTCCGGGCGAGATACGTCACCTCGGTGTGCAAATGCAGATGGTCGACCACGAGATCGGACTCGGCCAGCGGCTGCCAATAACGCGCGACGAGTTCTTCGCCCATCGCCAGGGCGTCGTCCGCCAGCGGTCGCCAATCGGGGGCCTGACCCGCGAGGGCCGCCACGCCGAGAGGCGAGACATTCGCGCTCCACGGCGTGTACCAACGCACGCTGCCTCGCTGCCACACGTGCTCGGCGATCCGCCCCCGCTCGAACAGATCGACATCGTAGCCCAGAAAGCGGGCGTAAAGCGCGGTTTCGATGCCAATCGGCCCAGCGCCGATGATCGCGATGCGAGCGGGGGTGTCGATGGCCATGGACAAGTCGTCGGGAGCAAGAGTTCGGGCGGTTTCCCATTCTGATTGCGAGAGCCACAAACTTAGCGTCATTCGCTCACCGGGTGAAGCGGTCGAGCCCGTACAACCCGCACGATCGACGCGATGAGCGTGACCGGAACTCGGTTCACCCCGGCCGCGGCACTCAGGGCGAGATCGCAACCGCCGGGGGGCACGTCGCGCAATCGACAAGCTACGTTTGTTTGGCCCTGTAGCGTCGCCCGCTCGTTACTTCACACCGTTGAGTTCACCGTGACACACGCAATTCACCCCACTCGCATTCTAATCGTGGATGACTCGGCCGTGATTCGCGAGGTGCTGCGCGACATCATCTCGGCCGAGAGCGACATGACCGTCGTGGCTCAAGCGGCCAACGGCCGCGAGGCGCTCGCGAAACTCGATCAGCACGAGGTCGACCTCGTCACGCTCGACGTGCAAATGCCCGTCATGGACGGCCTCGAGACCCTCGACGCGATTCTGGCCAAGAATCCGGTGCCCGTCATCATGTGCAGCGGGCTCACACAACTCGGCGCGAATGTGACGTTCGACGCGCTGGAACGCGGTGCCGTCGACTATGTCGGCAAGCCTGACTCGGTGCTCGGGGGACATGCTCAACTCAAGTTTGAATTAGTACGCAAGATTCGCGCCTCGGTCGGCATCGATGTTCAACGCGTGATCGAGATGCGCAAGCAACGCATGGCGCGGGTCAAACAGCAAAAGGCGAACGCCGTTCCGGCGCAGAGTACCGAGTCCGGTTTGACGCCCGCCCATTGCCATGAACGACTGATCGCGATTGGCATCTCGACCGGAGGACCGCCCGCGTTGACGACATTGTTTCAAGGCTTGCGACCGCCGCTGCCGCCAATCGTGATTGTGCAGCACATGCCCGAGCAATTCACGAAACCGCTGGCGTGGCGTCTCAATTCGCTCGCACAGGTTAAGGTCTGCGAAGCCGAGCACGGCCAAGTGCTTGAGCCCAATCAGGCCTACATCGCCCCGGGCGGCAAGCACCTTGCACTGCGTAAGTCAGCCGGCAAAGTTCAAGCTGTGATCTACGACGGCGATCCGATCAGCGGTCATAAGCCGAGCGTCGACGTGATGATGAAGTCCGCCGCGTCGATCTATGGCTCGAACTGTCTCGGCGTGATTATGACCGGCATGGGGCGCGACGGGGCTGACGGTTGCAAGGCGATTCGCGCCGCTGGCGGATACGTGCTCGGCCAGGATGAGACGAGCTCGGACGTATACGGCATGAACAAAGTCGCGCTCGTCGAAGGGGGCGTCGACTCGCAATTCGGCCTCGATCAAGCCACGATCCGCATCATGGCCGAGGCCAAGAAACTCGGCTCGAATTTGTCCAAGACGTCGCCCGTCGCGGCGATGAAGCCGTAGTCGTCGGTCGATAGTCTCTTGGCTATGCTGCGGCCTGATACCGAGATTATTAGCCCCTCGGTTCCAGCCGCTCGGCCAGATACTCAATCGGATGCAACGCGCGGCGGGCGGTACCGTGCTCGATCTGATGTCGACACGAGAACCCCGGCGCTACGACGGTCGCCGCCGGCTGGGCGTTCACCGCAGGAAACAGCACGCGCGAGCCGATTTGCATGCTCACGTTGTAATGCTCGTAGCCGAACGAGCCCGCCATGCCGCAGCAACCCGAGTCGAGCGTGGTGACCTTCGTACCGGGCGCGAGTTCGAGCGCGGCGCGGCACTCGCTCGTGCCGACGAGTGCCTTTTGATAACAATGGCCGTGCAAAAGTACCGGCTGCGGCGGCTCGGCGGTCTTCCGCAACGGAAGCTCAATCCGTTCGCGGATCAAATGCGAATCGATAAGCCGAGCCTGCGCCGCAATCGTGCGGGTATCGTCGCCTGGTAGCAGGTCGAGATACTCGTCGGTCAGCGTCAGCAAGCAACTCGGCTCGCAACCGACGATCGGCACGCCCTGTTTGGCCCAGGGCAAGAGCTTGCTCACGTTCTCGGCCACGAGTTGCTTGGCCGGTCCGAGCAACCCTTTCGAGATCATCGCACGTCCGCAGCACGACAAGCCCGCGCGGTGAACTTCATAGCCGGCCGCTTCGAGCACTCGTACCGCAGCGCGATTCACGTTCGGCTCGCAATAGCTCGTCAGACAATCGTCGAGCAACACGATCGGGCCACGCGCAGCCTGCGTGACTTTCGGGCGAGCGTCGAACCATGCGGCGAAGTGATTCCGCTCGAACTCCGGCAGCGGGCGGCGACGATCGATACCGAGCAGCTTTTCGCGCAGCCACGCCGAGCCCGGCAACTTGTTGAGCCAGTTGGACATGGGTGCCAGTGCCGAGCCGAAGCGGTTAAGCTGATGCACGTTCGCCATCAGCTTCACCCCGAGCGGAGCGCCGTGCCGCCGCCAGAAGTGATCGAGGAACTCGATTTTCAGTTTCGCCACGTCGACGTTCGACGGACACTCGGCCTTGCACCCTTTGCATTGCAGGCAGAGCGCGAACGTGCCGAACATTTTCTCGCCGGTCAGTTCGTCGGCCGGCAAGTTGCCCGAGAGAACTTGTCGCAAGGCGTTCGCTCGACCGCGCGTGCTGTGTTCCTCGTCGCCGGTCGCCATGAACGACGGACACATCGTGCCGGTCTGCGTTTTGCGACAGACGCCCGCGCCGTTGCACATCGCGACGGCCGCGGCAAAGCCCCCTTCGCGCGAAAAGTCGAGCGTCGTGACCACCGGCAAGGTCCGATACTGCTCGCCATAGCGGAGATTCTCGACGCAGCGCGGCGCGTCGACGATCTTACCGGGATTCATCAGATTCCCCGGGTCGAAGGCCGCCTTCAGCTCTTGAAACGCCCGATAGATTTTCGGTCCGAACAATTTTTCGTTCAGAAAACTTCGCGCCAGACCGTCGCCATGCTCACCGCTCATGGCTCCGCCAAACTCGATGACCAAATCGGCGATTTCGAGCGCAATCGCCTCGATCCGGGCAATGTCGTCGCGATTGGCCGAGTCGAGCAGCGGGCGAATATGCAGACACCCGACCGACGCATGACCGTAGAAAGCGCCGTCGGTGCCGTGGTGTTGCAAGATCTGCCGAAACCGCGCGACGAACTCGGGCAGCCGCGTCGGATCGACCGCCGTGTCCTCGACAAACGTGATCGGCTTGCGAGCGCCGGGGATACTCATCAGCAATGGCATCGCCGCTTTGCGACAGGCCCAAATGTGCTGATAGGTCTCGCGATCCGAGGCGATCAACACGTGGGTCACCCCGGGCCAAGCGCGCATCTCGGCGGCTAAGCGC
>JAEUIL010000221.1 GCA_016794255.1 Planctomycetaceae bacterium
CTTGAATTCGACGAGCTTGAACAACTCGCGAGCAACGGCAAGCAGAGCAACAGGCAGATGGCGATGCGAGACACGGCGCGGCTCCTGAAACAGACAATCACCCCCCAATGGAGCTTACAGCGTGACCGACGTTGCGGAAGGGGGCAAGTAGATGGTCTAGGCGAAACAAAGCAAAGGGCACCACGGAGACACGGAGGGCACAGAGGAAGGATGAAGAGGAATAGTACGGTCGTCACCGAATCTCATTCAACCAAGAACTAAGCACTAAGCACCAAGCACTGTCCGCATTACTCCGTGCGCTCCGTGTGTGCGTGGTGCCAATTCCGTTGTGTCGACCGTCCCAATCGGCACTTTCGGCCTACTTGCCCCGCATTTCCTAACCTCACGCTCCGAAATTGCTTGACCAACGAGCGCAAGCCTAAGTAGACTCGGAAGTTACCGAAGATTCACGGAGTTTTGGGCCATGGCGGGCGCGGTTTGACACCCATTCGGAACTGGTCCACGTCCTATGACTGGCTCAACGCGGATTCGTCGCATGCGTCTCGGCTTTGGTCTGCAAGTGCTGGCAGTAATTGCGGTTACGTGCTGTTGCCTGAGTCTATCTGCTCAAGAACAGCCCACCGCCGAACCTCTGTCGACCCCTGCCGCGGCACCGTCGGGACCGTTTCGTAAGATCGCCCCGGGCGTCGAGACCGTCGTCCCGGCCGAGATCAAGCCGGAAGAGCTGTTCAGCATCGAAACCGTCGCGGGCCAGGCAAACACGCGGGTGAACAAATCGGCCCAGTGCCTCGAATTCACTTTCAAACCGATCCGCTTCGTGCGCGTGCGGACACCCGACGCCAACGGCGTGCTCAAGGAAAAGCTGGTTTGGTACATGGTCTACCACGTTCGCCAACCCGTGGTCGAAGTTTTCGACGCGGCCGGCAATCCAATCCCGGCCAAACCGATGCGGTTTTTCCCGGTGTTTTGGCTCGAAGACCAACAGACCAAGAAGGTCTATCCCGACCGGCTGATCGCCACCGCGATCCCGGCCATCCAACGCCGCGAGGATCCCAATCGACCCCTGTTGAACACCGTGGAGATTGCTAGCGAAATTCCGCCGAGCCCCCCGGGCGAGGATCATAGCGTGTGGGGCGTCGTCACCTGGGACGACATCGACCTGCGTATCAACCGCTTCTCGGTCTACGTGGCCGGGCTGAGTAATGCTTTCAAGCAGAACGAAGAGGGGCAGCAGGTGCAAAAGACCCTGCAAATCAATTTCTGGCGTCCCGGCGATGCCTTCTTCGAGCGTGAAGACGAGATTCGCCTCGGCGCTCCCGGCGACGTTGACTACCGCTGGTTTTACCGCTAAATTAGCGGATTCTCCCGGTCGAAGATACCTTGGTCCTGAACGCTTCCGCGTCGGGGCTTGTTGACGTATCGCTCGGCAGGAAAGTAATGCCCGAGCGCGGCGTCGTGAGCAGTTTCTCCGACGATCCCGCGGGCTCACCGAACACCTCAGCTAGCAAGAGACAACTGTCATGGCACACAAGAAGGGTCAAGGTTCAACCAGCAACGGTCGCGATTCGAACGGTCAACGCCGTGGCGTGAAGAAGTTCGGCGGCGAGGTCGTGCGACCGGGCAACATCATCATTCGTCAGGTTGGCACCAAGTTCCACCCGGGTCGCGGTGTCGACATGGGCAAGGACTACACGATTTTCGCCGTGATCGAAGGTAACGTGCAATTCGATCGTGGTGGCCGCCGCGTGAACGTTGTCGCCGCGTCCAACTAGTCGTATTCGCAGTTCAATTTACGCGCGAAACCGCAAGCGAGATTCCGGCTCGTCGATTTGTGGCGAGTCGGTCCTTCGCTTGCGGTTTCGCGCTGTTCGTCATCTCACGATCTCCGCTCGTCGCGACTCTTGCTGAGTTTCGATAGTCGATCGTCGTAAGCGAATCTATCATGTTCGTCGATCGCGTCTCGATCTTTGTGCAGGCTGGCCGTGGCGGCGACGGCTTCGTGAGTTTCCGGCGCGAGAAGTACATTCCCCGCGGTGGTCCCGACGGTGGTGACGGTGGCGATGGTGGCAGCATCATCATGATTGCCCAGCCGGGGGTCGACAGTCTGGCGGCACTCGCGCATCGCAAGCATTGGCGTGCTCAACCCGGCGAGCGTGGCGGTACCAGCGACTGCACCGGTCGCAACGCACCCGACATGATCATCGAGGTCCCCCCGGGCACGATCATTCGCGATGCCAAGCAGGGGTTCGTGCTCAAGGATTTGACTCAGTCCGGCGAGAGCTTCGTCGTCGCCAAGGGTGGCAAAGGTGGCAAGGGGAACGCGCGGTTCAAGTGTTCGACCAATCGTGCTCCGCGCGAAGCCGAGCCGGGTGAAGAAGGCGAGTCGCGCGATTTGGACCTTGAGCTTAAGGTGATCGCCGACGTGGGTTTGTTGGGCAAGCCGAACGCCGGTAAGAGCACACTGCTGAGCCGCATGTCGCGCGCGCGGCCCGAGATCGCCGACTATCCATTCACGACCAAGTACCCGAACCTCGGCATCGTCAACCTCACGCCCGATCGTTCGTTCGTAATGGCCGACATCCCCGGACTCATCGAAGGGGCTCATGAAGGTGTCGGCCTGGGCCACGAGTTCCTGCGACACATCGAACGCGCGGGCATCTTGGTCCACCTCGTCGAGCCGGAACCGACCGACGGCTCGGATCCGATCGTGAACTATCAAACCATTCGTCGCGAGTTGGAACTGTACGACGTCAAGGTCGGGCATCGGCCCGAGATCGTGGTCGTTTCTAAGAGCGAGTTGCCGTCGGCCGCCGAAGTGCGGCAGAAGTTGTCGGCCGAGGTTGGTCACGAGGTGCTAGCCATCTCGGCAGTCACCGGCACGGGGCTGGACAAGCTGCGCTACGCTATCGCCGCTGCGCTTGATGAGCGCAAGGTGGCCGCTGAGGCGACGCCGACGCCATGAGCGCCCGGAAGCTGCCGCTGGTCGCCGTCGATGTCGGCAACAGCCGCATCAAGCTCGGATTGTTCGATTCGCTCGACGCAGTCGCCGATCAATTGCCGCAACCATCGCGGACGCTCGAATTGTCGCCGCAGCACGATTCGTTCGAGCGGATCAGCGAGTGGCTGGGGGCCGAGCGATTGCCGCTTGTGCCGTGGTGGATCGGCAGTGTGCAACGGAGCGTCGCCTCGAAACTGATCGTCTGGCTACGTGATCGGGGCGTCGATCAAATCACGTTGCTCGCCGCAGGCGATCTGCCGCTCGTCGTCGATCTGCCGCGTCCCGACATGGTCGGCATCGATCGGTTGCTCAGCGCCGTGGCCGTGAATCGATTGCGTCCTCAGGACACGCCGGCCGTGGTGGTCAGCTTGGGAACGGCGATCACGGTGAATCTCGTCACGGCCGCGGGCGCGTTTCGCGGCGGGGCGATCTTGCCGGGAATTGGCACTGCCGCGCGGGCCATGCACGAGTTCACCGACCTGTTGCCGCTCATCGACATGCACGCGCTCGACGAACCGCCCCCGGCGCTCGGCACGAACACGATCGAGGCGATGACCTCGGGCATCTATTGGGGAGCGATCGGCGGCGTGCGTCATTTGATCGAACTAATCGTGCGTGACTGTGCGAGTCGGCCACAGGTTTTTCTCAGCGGTGGAGCTGCTCCGCGCGTGGCGAAGTTGATCGATCCCCAGGCACGCTACGAGCCATACTTGGTCCTCGCCGGTATCGCGCTGGTCGGTGGTGGCGCGCGCTGAAAAGCCAATACAGGGAACCACAGAGACGCAGAGAGCACAGAGGAAAGACAGGAGATTTGATGGTTGAATACGATAGGCAGCAATTCTCTTGGCTCTCATTAACCCATCGTCAATTGCGAATTGCCTCTGTCTGCCTTGATCTCTGCGTCCTCGGTGCCTCGGTGGTTAGAATCTCTTTATTGCAGGGGCGCGCTAAGACGACTGCCGGAACTGCTCGACGATGAACGCTACTAAACCGATTCGCGCGGCGATGTTAACTCCGCCTGGCCGTGGTGCGGTGGCTACGATCGTCGTGTGGGGCGATGATGCCGTGGCGAGCGTCGAGCGGTGGTTTCACCCGGCCTCGGGCAAGTCGCTAGGTCAGGAGCCCGTTCGACGAATCGTGTTCGGACGTTGGGGAAGTCCACCCGGTGAACAAGTCGTGGTCGTGCGGACCGATGACACGACGGTCGAGATTCACGGTCACGGCGGCGTCGCGGCTCCGATGGCGATTTTGAGCGACCTGCGCGCGATCGGCATTGAGATCGTGTCGGGGCATGAGTTTCAAGCCACGCGGATCAGTGATCCCATTCAACGCGCCGCCGCCGAACAACTTGCCCAGGCTCCGACGCTACGTACCGCGCGAATCCTGCTCGATCAATATCATGGCGCGTTGCGACGGGAACTCGATGAGATCGAACGACTCCGAGCTTCCGGCGATTTGCAAGCCGCACGTGAGCGCTGCGAACGGTTGCTAGCCCGGGCGGAGATCGGCGCTCATTTGACGAAACCGTGGCGGGTTGTCATCGCGGGTCCGCCGAATGTGGGCAAGAGCAGTTTGATCAACGCGCTGTTGGGTTACGAACGGGCGATTGTCTTCAATCAACCGGGGACGACTCGCGATGTGGTCGCCGCGCTGACGAGTTTCGACGGCTGGCCGATCGAGTTGGCCGACACCGCCGGATTGCGAACGAGCGACGATCCGCTCGAAAGCGCCGGCATTGCTCTCGCGGAACAGGAACTGAGTCAGGCCGACTTGATCGTGCTGGTGCTCGACATCACCCAAAACAGGACCGAAGCCGACGCTCGACTATGCGAGCAGTATCCCGACGCCCTACGGGTGTTCAGCAAGTGCGATCAAGTCACGCAACAACCGGCGCTTGAGCAAGGATTAGCGACAAGTGCCGTGACCGGATCGGGCTTGCCCGAGTTGATGCACGCGATTGTCGCTCGACTCGTGCCCCATCCGCCGCAACCGGGTGACGCGGTACCCTTCACGACGCCAATTGTCGACCAAGTGCGAGCGATGCACAGTCAAAAATCCGACAGAGGCAGATTCAACACGGAGTGCACGGAGAACACAGAGAAAGCACTGAGAAAAACAGAATCCTGATTTACTCTGTGTCTTCTCCGTGTCCTCTGTGTTCTCCGTGTTGAAATCTTTCTCGATTTTCCATCTGCCAGCCTACGACACCTTTTCCTTCGGCGGCTTGCCTTCCGGCGTCTCGTCGCTGTTGATATCGAACCATTCGGGCTTGAAGTCGATCCGTTCGCCCTTGCGCATCGCCAGGTTCGTGGTGAGCGCGATGATCGCGTCGGCCATGGCGACTTCGGGATGGCACTTGGGTTGGTTCTTTGGGTCGGGATTGCGAATGCACCAGGCCCAATGTTCGATCTCTTCGGTGTAGCCACGGCTGATCGGGCCCGCCTCGATCGCGGCTTTGGCCACGGCTGCCGCCGCGCCGCCACTGGCGGTTGTGTCGAGCACCGGAGCCCCGTCCTTGCCCTTGGCGACCGAGACTTTCGTCGTGGTCGAGGCGTCCTTGTAGAGCATCACTTCTTGCTCGCGCTCGAGGATCAGCGTCCCCTTGGTCCCCATCACCACTTCGCCGTAGTCGCCGAAGCCGTTGCCGTTGATCGACGAGTATGACACGACGACCTTCTTTTGCTTCTTCGCTTCGTCTTTCGGATCGTAGTCCTTGCCTGGGTACTCGTAGATGCAATGGACGTGATCGTCGACATCGCGATCGTGCGGGAACAACGATCGCACACCGACCGCCGTAACCGACAATGGTCGAGCCTTCTCGCTGCGTTGAGCCGAGACGAAAATACCTGACGCGTCGAGTTGGTGCGAACCGAGTTCCGCCATCAGGCCACCGCCCGTGCGGTTGAACAACCGCCAGCGGATCAACTCTTCGAGCGGCGAGACGGTCGAGTCGGGCAGCTTGTATTCCTGATAGCCGTGCTTCGAGGCGTCGACGTCTTTGTCCTTGATCTGCTCGGCGAGTTGCTCCATGCGTTTGACGATATCGTCGGGCTTGACCGAGTACGACGCCATGTCCTTTTCGAGCTTGGCGAGATCCTTGGCGAGCTTGTCGTCACCCGGGAGCGGCGGTTGCCAGCTATCTTTGCCCGGCAGATTGCCACGATGCCACTGGGCGCGGATGTGGTGCACATCGCCGATCAGGCCGCGTTTGATTGTGTCGACGGCGTTATCGTACAGAATGCTGTAGTGCCGTTGGTGGCCCGTGGCGCACAGCTTCTTGGTCTTGGCCGAGACGCGGCCCATGTCCTTGCATTGGCCGATGCTATGAGCCATGAGCTTTTCGGTCAGCACATGCAGGCCGGCCCGCATGGCTTCGATGGCCACGACATCGTGCAAGTGCAACGGCAGGGCGATGATCACGCCTTCGAGGCCGAGCTTCTCTTTGTCCGCGAACAGGCCGGTGTAGCTTCCTTCCTTTTCGCCGTAGATTTTGATCTTCTTCGCGGCATCGGCACCGATCTTCTTGTTCAAACCCGGCCGGGCAGCGCGAGCGTTGGGGCTCGACCAGTCGCCGTTGAACGCGCGCCAGACGTTGTATGGGCGAATGTCGGCGATCGCCACGATGTCGACGTACTCGGGCGTATGTGCGCCGATGAGCACGTTCCCCTCGTCGCCCGTACCGATGACGGCGACGCGGACGGGGTCCTTGATCTTTTCGTAGCCGTAGTAGAAGCCGCCCAGACCGGCACCGCTGACGACGCCGGCAGCGAGACTCTTACCGAGGAACTCGCGGCGCGTGACGCCGATTGCGTTGTGGAAGTTCTCTTTGCCAATAGCGCGTTGTTCTGGCGTGAGTTGCATAACGTTACGTTCCTTCTTGCCGATACACAGGCCGAATGAGCAAGTGACGAATCAGAAAATCGAGGCCGCCCCATTGTCCCGACTGCATGGTTGCCAGGGCAAAGAGGGCCATCATTTCAATAAACTCTTTGTTCACGATCCAGGCATTGCCCGCCGACGGATGCGGGGGCGGGTACAGGCCGGGAATCGCCGGTTGAGCGAGCACGATTTGCAGCAGGAACAACGCCCCGCCGAGCGCCGCCAGCCGCGTGAACAGCCCAGCGATGAGGCACGCACCAATCGCGATGTTCGTGTAGGTCACGATACGATCGACGCTAAAGCGTTGCTCGGGCGTCTCGGGCACAGGACCGCGACGACGCTGCGCCTCGGTTAGTTTGTCGAGCATCTCGGCCTGAAAGCCTTGGTCGATCGCTTTCAACTGGGCGAGCCAACCCCGTGATTTGCCGCGCAACTCGGTTTGCTTGTCCCACAAGCGCTTCTGCTGGAACGGCATCTCGTGATCCGGTGCGGCTTGTCCGGCCTTGAGCTTTTCGAGATCGAGCCGATAGATATCGAGATCGCTCTTGTTGTCGTCCAGGTAGTCGCCCACCGCTTTCTTATGCTTCGTCACCACCTCGGTGATCGCGGTGCGTTGTTCCTGCGACGGACGGTAGTGCACGATGAAGCGATTGGCGTACTGGTCGATCGCGGCCGTGTGGGTCTCGGCCGTCAGACGCTCGATGCCGTCGATGTCGGGCACGAGGTCATAAAAGTGCTGGGCGAAGGGGCCTTTCGATTGGCCCAAGAAGCCGGCACTGGTGAAGTCGGGGTTAGTCAGTTTGTCGAGCCCGGCATACAAAAAGTGCCAGCCGATGGTCACGCGGAGCAGCATGATCATGAACTTCGACAACGAACTGATTTCAGAACAAGGGCAGCTCAGGGGACTCCTCCTGCACGCGATGGTTCGCCGATGGGGGCGGGCGCGCCGACGGTAAGAGAACGATGCCGCCGGCGCTCGGCCTCTGATAACCGATTGCCGCGGCGTGGATTGGCCGGGGGACCAATCGCGGAGCGAATGGCCGATCTCAGCGATTGTAAACGCTGCTGGGGGCGAAGGCTACTGTTGAGATTGGCGATTTCCGGGCCTGAATGGGCAGGCGGCGATGGTCGCCACGTCGCGGGGACTCGCCGGTACGGCCCGGTCCGGGGTACATTGTCGGCCACGAAATCAGTTCCAATGGCCTTTCTGGGGACGACTCCACATGACTCGCGTGTCCATCGTTTGGTTGCTGATCTTGTGTTGGGTTGCGGTCGGCACTTCCGAAGCCGCCCCGCCGGTGAAGAAGGTCCTGGTCTTTGGCGTCGATGGCTGTCGGTTCGACGCCGTCGAGAAAGCTCATACCCCCACCTTCGACCGCCTCATCGCCAGGGGCTCGCTCGCCACGAACACCACGATTATCGCCCCGCGACCGGTGACCTCGGACACCACAAGCGGACCGGGCTGGTCGAGTCTTATGACCGGTGTCTGGTCCGACAAGCATCGGGTAACCAGCAACGCTTTTAAGGAGCGAGGTTTCGACCGCTACCCACATTGGTTTGCGCGGATCAAGCAATCGCAACCCCAGCGGCGGACGGTGTCGTTCGACGGTTGGGGACCGATTCACAAGTACGTCGTCAGTGCGGCTGACCTGACCGAAGATGTGAATGGGGGCAGCAAGGACTATGCCGCGGTCGATCGCAAGACGCTGACTCTGGCGTTGCAGGAGTTAAAACAACACGACCCCGACGCATTGTTCGTGTATCTCGGCGATATTGACGAAACTGGCCACAAGCATGGCTTCCATCCGACCGTCGAG
>JAEUIL010000250.1 GCA_016794255.1 Planctomycetaceae bacterium
GCCATCGAAGTTGAGATCATCATCCATCACCGGCGCCACATCGCCCACCCAGTTGGCCGCGGTCGAGAGATTATCATCCGCACCGCCGCCATCCCACACCCGCACCGCCAGCATCACCTTCGGCTCGAGCGCCTCGAGAATCGAGCGATGAAACAGATTGGTGGTCTCGCGACGCACATTCAAACGGCGCTTGCGACCGTTGTAGAACGCAAAGCGATTGAAACGATTGCCAAGCAACCGTGGCAGCGCGATCCACAACGATTCGCTCCGCGACTCGTGCGGATCACGAATCTGCTCGGGCAGCTCGAACGAGCGCACCGGAGCGATGGGGTCGCGTTTGCCCAGCAACAAGTTCACCGACTGGTGAATAATCTTCGAGAGCCGGCAACCGAGTAAGCGAGATATCAAAGTACGCATGCGAAGAATTCCTTGCACGTTCAGCGCGTGAACATCACTTGAGTCGAGTTAGTTTCTGCCATGCCGAGCAACGGGTAGACATGCGCGTACCCCGAGCGCATGCAGCGACAAAAAGACAGGCGTCGACGCGGCCTCGGCAGCCTGCACGACATAGAAAAAATCCAAGATTGATCGGGAAAATGCGATGCTCCCGCGGCGTAGCGGTACCCAAACCCACGGCAGAAGCGAAAGTGGACCTAGTATCTGGCGATTCTGACAGCGAATCGAGGGGGTCGCAAGGAAAATATTTCCAGATCGCTATCAGCTGCCCAACTGTCTCTAAACGCTTAACTCGCAAGGGACTTAGAATCCCGAGCGGAAGGCCAATTCGAGCGTTTCAAAAGGGGGGGGCTTTGAGCGAAAACGCCCCCGCGATCGAGGTTCCTAGAAGCAGGCCGACAGAGGGCTTACCCCCCGGTCACCGCGTCGTAGTCGGAGGCAAGTTGTCGCTCCCAGACCGACTCGATTTGATGACCTGATCTTCGAGCTTCCGTTGATGATCGCGCAAGTTGGCGATCTCGGCTTGCTGAGCGCGATTCTGCTCAGACAGGACTCGGTTCTGCATCTCGAGCGAGCGAAATTCACCGCGCGAAACTGACCCACAGCCAGATGTGAGCGCGCACCCCAAAGCTGCCATGACCAGAGCAGGCCAAGCCGTACCTAAACTCATGTCCGCGAATCCTTTCGCATGATAGCCGCGTGTTTGGGGCGGCTCGCCATACAAGGCGTTATGAGCGCCCCAGCAACGAATCCATGATCGTGCTGCTAAACGAATGGGGCGTATCCCAGCTCCAAATGTTTCGCATGAGGTCAAACATCATCATACCACCCAGAGCCAAGACCAAGGTGCAGGCCACCAGCCCAACGACCGAAAACATCGAGAACGGAGCTTCTTTGGGTACGACGACCATGCCGGGCGGGATCACCGCTTGCGGAGCCGCCGCTGCTCCGCCGCCCATGCCTCCACCTAGACCACCCCCCATCGGCGAACCAAAATCCATGTTCATGCCACCTGGCATGCCAGGGAGCGAATCGGCGATCAGCGTGGAGCTCTTTTCGTCAAAGGCTCCTTCGCTGTCGAGCATGATCACTTGCGAACCGCTCTCGGAATCTTCGTCGCCACCCTCATCGAGCGGCTTGAGCAAGAAGTCGTCTTCCGCTCCACTGCCGAAATCGAGCGTCCCTTCACCGGTTCCCGAAAGTGACGGGGGTGCTTCGAGCGACAAACCGCTGTCGGCCGGATCGATCAATAGGATCCCGCTGTCGCCCGGACGATGCGTGATATCACTGCCGCTGCCCGACCCGCCGAGCACGTTGTCGTAATCATCGCCCAAGCCGATCGATGAAGCGCCAGCCGACGACAAGCTCGCGGCGTCGAGAACATTTTCGCCGCCGAGTTGAATCGGCCCCGAGCCAAACAGACCGCTCCCTGACTTCAGAACGGTCTTGGAACCCGTCAGATCGTTGTCACCATCGAGCGGACTGCCCAAGACGAACTCGTCATCGTCGTCCGCAGCCCCCGCGTTGTTCAACGTGGGCATCCGCATCGTGCCCGATGAAGGCACCGCGACCTCGCTGCTGCCCATTAGGCCCTTGATCACGTCACTGGCCAAACTTACGTCCGAAGTCGAAGCGCGGTGCGACGAATGGATGTCGTCAGGTGAACTAAGCGTCAATTCGCTGTCACCCTTGGCCAAGCCACGAATTTGTTCGCTGCCACCCAAGACCGGATCGGAGCCGCCCGAACTGAAGTCCGGCGCCAACAGCAGATCGTCTTTCTCGTCACCCATCGGCAGAGCAAAGTCGAGATCGTCGAGACTCGTGCCCAAACTGCCGCTACTGCTGCCGCCGCCCGCAAGCGTCTCTTTCAAACGTTCGACGTCATCTTGTTTGAATTTCCAGCTAGCGCCGTCACGATAGCCATAGATTTCATTGCTTTGCCGCAGTTCGTTCAATCGATCGGCACTAACGCCCAGCAGAGCCGCCGCTTCGGACAAGGGGATAAGTTTGCCGGCCATAATTCTGTGCTCCGCGCGAATCGCTTCAAATCACGACGTGGGACGAGTTCATTGACCCGGCCATGCACATCGCGATTCGAATGTCGCGACGTTACCGGCCGGCCGAGGTCGTTTGATCCAGCAGCGTGCGAATCTCAGGGGGCGTGAGACCCGTGTTGTTGAAGTGCGACAGCTGCAAATCCCAATGGATGTTGCGCACGCTCTTCAACGCGACTTCGCCGGTTGCCGTCTGAATGTGATACACACTCAACGTGCGAACCCGGGGATCAATCACAACCAACTGTTGATGCACGTCTCCCAGCGGAGACAACATCGTGATCAGTTCGCTACTCGGTGCCGAAGCAGCCGGAACTGCCTCAACCACACGCAGCGGCGAGACGCTCCAAACCACCCAAGCTGCCAGCAGAACTGCCAGCGCTGAACCATACATTGCTCGCATTGGACGGTCCTCCGTGCCACAAGTCTATGCGAGCCCTCAGACTTTCATTCTAAGAGCTCGCGATATCGAATCAACAAAAAACCCCCGGCAAGCCCAAGCTCGCCAGGTCGAACAGCCGTTACGACCGCTCTCGGCAAAGACGAAACTGCCGGTCGTGACGGTTGTAGGATCGGTCCCTCCGACCACCCCGGCAGCCGGTTCTCGCGCGGGGTGCGGAGTCTAATCAAGCCCTTCGCGGGGAACAAGACCAGCGAATGTGGCCATGGTCGCACGCAAGGCAATTGGTGATAATAACTTACGACGCAAGTTCGGATCGAGTAATTCTTATGGGTGGGTCGATCTCCGTCCTCGGATTTTGTCCGTCATTCAGGGTCGAAACGCCGATGACTCTCCGGGAACTTGCCAAGCAACGAAACTTCCTCTTCGCAGGCCACTTGTTCGTGCTGAGAAAAGGCGATATTATTTGAGGTTTCCGGTTTGACGGCCTTCGCCGATCGAATGGTCTCGCCGGTCCCCGCACGATCCGCGTCGTTAGCGAGTCCCCAACTCACGCGGCCACGCACATCTC
>JAEUIL010000252.1 GCA_016794255.1 Planctomycetaceae bacterium
CTGAAACGAGCCAAGCTGATCGATCAACTCTTGGCCAGCGATGACTACGCGCGGCATTGGGCGCGCTTCTGGCGTGATGTGGTGACAGCACGACTCACCCAGCGCCGCAGCATGGGATTGACCCGCAGTTTTGAAGCGTGGTTGCACGAACGACTTCGCGCGGGCGACGATTGGGGCGCGATCACTCGCGCGATCTTAACAGCCGAAGGCGAACTACGATTCTCACTGAACACTCCGAGTGCGGAAAATGGTTCGCTGTTTTTTCTCGTCGCTCACGACGGCCCCGAGGCCGAGGAACGCGCCGCCGAGACGTCACGTGTATTCCTGGGCATTCAGATCCAATGTGCTCAGTGCCACGACCATCCGACCGAACACTGGAAGCGAACCCAGTTCCACGATTTCGCTGCGTACTTTGCCCGCATCAAGTACGACCAGCTCTTCGACAACAGCAAGCTGTCGGGCGTGCAACTCGTGCGACTCAACGATGCCGAGCACAAAGTTCAGGATCTAAAGAATCCCGACAAGTTCTCGCTTGCGTCACCGCGGTTTCTCGACGGTCAAGCGGCTGCCGAGAAGCTCGCCGATCGCGAACGTCGGCAAGCGTTGGCGCATGCGGTGACCAACCCCGACAACTTCTGGTTCGCGGCCGCGTATGTGAATCGGGTCTGGAACGAGCTGATGGGCTACTCATTTTATCCGCATGTCGACGACTTGGGCCCCCTGAAGCCCGTCAGACTGCCGGAAGTGCTGACGGCGCTTGTGGGTTCGTTTCAAGCGTCGGGATATGACACACGAGCCCTCATCCGCACGATCGCCAACTCCGCCGCATATCAGCGACAACTCGCGCCCAATTCGGCTCCTCCGAATCTGGCGCCGCTTCTCGGGGCGAGGTCGAAACGTTTGCGGCCCGATGTGCTGTGGGACTCGCTCGTGCATGTCTTCGGCAAGATCGAGCCCGGCGCGCGGTTTCATACCGGTGGCGGCGTTCGCTTCAACGCCAGCTTTGTCGAGGGTCGCTTTCGTGCCGAGTTTGATTTCGACCCGTCGCTCGACGTCGAGGAGGTGAATGGCACGCTGCCGCAGACGCTGTTCTTGATGAACAACGCCACCATCAACAAACACTTGCCCGTCACGCGCACGAGTGTCTTGGGGCGATTGCTGCGTGAACACGCTGACGACCGCGCAGCTATCGCACAACTCTATCGGCTCACACTTGCACGGCAGCCGACGGAACGCGAACAAGCCCGTTGCACAAGTTATATCGCCGAGGCGGCGACTCGCGACGAGGCATTCGCAGACCTCCTTTGGGCGTTGATCAACAGCACCGAATTCCAACGGACGCGATAAGCGAGCGCCATGTTGCCCCAACGAATGCTTCAACTACAAACCGCGCGTGACGGGACGATCGACCGTCGCGCCTGGCTGCGGACCATGCCCGCAATCGCCGCCGTGGGCGTGGGTTTAGATCGTTATGCACTCACGGCGAGCGCCGTCGACGCGGCACGACGACAGGGCAAGGCGTGCATCTTTCTCTATATGCGCGGAGCGCCTAGTCAGTTTGAAACGTTTGATCCCAAGCCGGGCACGTCCAACGGCGGGCCGACGCAGTCGATCGCTACGGCGGTCACCGACATTCGCATTGCCGAGGGTTGGGATCATGTCGCCCGTGAGATGAACGACATCGCGCTGATTCGTTCGATGACCAACGGCAACGAGGGTAACCACGATCGGGCCGTGTATCAGTTGCACACCGGCTATTTGCAGTCGGGAACGGTGCGACATCCGACCCTGGGTTCGGTTGCAGCGGCCGAGTTGGGCGACGAGGCTTTCGACCTGCCGCATTTTGTCGCCATCGGACATCGAGCGGGGATTGTCGGCCCGGGTTATCTCGGCATGTCGTACGCCCCCTTTGCCGTGACCGACCCACGCAAGTTGCCCAACCACATTGAGCCGACCGTCGGCATCGATGCTCGACGATTCACGCGTCGCAACGAAATGTTGAACGGCCTGGAGTCCGACTTCGCCGAAACGGGCGGTGCAGCCGACGTCCGCGATCATCAGTTGCTGTATCACAAGGCGCAGCGATTGGTGCTCAGCCCGCGACTCAAAGCGTTTGATCTGTCACACGAGAGCGACCAGACGCGCGATCGGTACGGCCGTTCCGAGTTTGGACAAGGTTGCTTGCTCGCGCGAAGGTTGATTGAGCAAGGCGTGACCTGCGTCGAAGTCGAGTCGCCCGGCTGGGATACGCACGACGACAACTTTAAGCGCGTCAAAACACTGGCTAGCGACGTCGACCCGGCCTTTGCGGCATTGGTAGCCGATCTAAAGGACCGCGGGTTGCTGGACTCGACGCTCGTCGTGTGGCTGGGTGAGTTTGGACGCACGCCACGGATTAATGGCAAGACGGGCCGCGACCATCATCCGCAGTCGTTCAACGTGGCGATAGCAGGCGCTGGCATCCGGGGAGGCCGCGTCATTGGCGCGACTGATGCCGACGGCAACGGTGTCGATCAGCGGCCGGTCACGGTGCCGGATCTTTTTTGCACATTCTGCCAAGCACTCGGCGTCGATCCGCGTAAAGAACGGATCAGCGCCTTGGGTCGCCCGTTGAAAATCGTCGAAGGGGGCGAACCGGTCACCGAACTGTTTTAAATCGCACGCCGCTCGCACGATCATCCCGCGGAAGCGAACTACTGCTGACAATAGTCTGCGCGAATGGCGCGTAATTGCCGCCAGATTGGCGCATCGAGCAATTGGGGCGACACGCACGCGAACACGTAGTTGCGATTGGGCCCTGTCCACGTCCAGATCTCGAGCTTGAGTTGCTGCAACTTTTGCGTGGCGAAGGGCTCGATCCAGTCGAGTGTGCCGGCGTAACGTTGCAACGTGGATGCGATCTTGGCATTCTGCTCGGCAGGAGCGGGCGTGGCATCGCGTTGCAATGCGATTTTGAACGCAGCCGTATCGAGATCCGGGAGCTTGCCCTTGAGCACTGCGGTACACAAACCACGGTAGTACTTAAGAAACTCTTCTTTAACCACCGCTTCCGACAACGCGGGCTGAGGCTCGAGCTCAAACGCAAATGCGTAGCTGAAGAACGAGTCGGATGTCGGCTTCATCATGCCCGGCGCAAAGCGGATGTGCTCGACGCCGGTGAACTTCATGTCCGGCGCGAACCCCGGCGGCAGCTTGATCGTTTCGCTACCCCAATCCGCCGGCGCGGCCAGCTTCAGCGGAGCCGCTTCCTGAGCCATGCCGATCGAGCCGAACAGGAACGACATGGCGAACAAACGGCAACAGAGGCGTCGCGACATCAGAAAACACATGTTCATACGGCACACTGCGGAGTAAGGGGACTTTTCGATCAACTCGCGATGGTAATTACGCGGCGGCGTGAGCAGCGTGTGACCGCCGTTCCAGGGCGGTTTCGCCCTGTATTTTTTTCGCTTGCCTGTGCCGCACGCTCGAATCAAGCTACGACGAACAATACTCGGCAACCGGGAATTCATTCATGCTGTGGTGGAATCGTTGGCGAGGCTGGTTTACACGTCGAACGGAACGGCGGTGGCACCGTCGTCGACCTGCGCCGGCACGCGCGAATCGAGCGCGGACCATGGAAGCGCTCGAAACCCGGCAGTTGCTCGCGATCGATCTCGAGTTTCTCTCCCCCGGCTTGGCCGAGAACGGCGGCAGCACGAAGCTGGTGGCGTCGTTGGATTCACCTGCGACCGTTACCACCGAACTGACGTTGGCCTTCGCGGGGGTGGCGAACCTCAATCGCGACTATCAAGCGACCAGTTCACGCATCGCGATCGCGCCGGGGCAACTGACGGGCTCGATTACCCTGACCGCGCTCGACGACGCTCGCACCGAAGCCGACGACTTGATCGAGGTGAGCGTAACCAACATCACGGGCACCACGCAAGCCTGGTCGGGTCAACCGGCCTACGCACGAATCCTGGATGACGACACGCCGTTAGCCATCGCTGGCACACCGAGCAATGACACACTGACGGTATGGCTCGGCGAAAGTTCGTTCCGATATCAGCTCAATGCGAACGCCGTCAACACGGTGAGCTACGACCAAGCGAACTCGTTCGAATTTAATGACGTGACCGGCGCAGGTGTCGATACGATCATGCTGATCTTGAGCTCGACCGGCTCGCAGGTCGCGTTATCGCAAGGATCGATCACGGTCGAGGGTGCCACGCCGTTCGATCTGTGGTCCAAGCACATCGAACGACAATTCGTTTATGGCTCGGTCGTCGACTCGGTCGTGATGTATGGCACGAGCGGCAACGACACCTATTGGGGACTGCCGACGCACAGTATCGCAGTCACCGGCAGCTCGCTCAATCAAGTCACAGGCATTCGCAATGTGACGATGTACGGTCAAGGCGGAACCGACATCGCGCTGCTCTACAGCAACGGGCCGACGAGTGTCGATGCGTTCGTGGGCAACACGGATAGTGCGACTCTCAGCAAACAGTCGGGGACCACCGGCGATCGCACGCTGTCGTTTCGTAATGCCGTGCGTGAATTTCGCTACGTCCACGCTTATGCCGACGATGTGCGCGACACGGCCCGGCTCAACGACGCCGAGACCGGCGACGACACGCTGTGGGCCGGTCCCTCGCTGGCTTACATCACCGCCAGCCGCAACTCCACGTATCAAAACACGATTTACAACTATCGCACTGTGCGTGCTGTCTCGACCGGCGGCAACGATCGGGCCACGCTGACCGACTCTGCCGGGATCGACACGCTTGTCGCGAACAACATGCAGTCGCGTCTCACCTATGCGAACCGCGGCTTTGTCGAGGCCCAGGGCTTTCGCGACGTCACGGCCCGATCGACGTGGAATGCCGCGGCCGACGCCGTGTATTTGACTGATTCGTGGATTGCCGACATCGACACGACGAGCAGTCATGCGTTGGAACGAGCGCGGGACGACTATCTCAGCATCTACGACGACACCGCGCAAGTGATCTACGGCAACCGCAGCGTGCTCGCGAAGGGCTTCGAGCGACTCGATGCGCGTGCGACACTCGGCGGTACCGACACAGTCACGCAATTCGCATCCCGTTTTGTCAGCCCCACGATTTTCGGCTTCGTCGCCGAGTCCAGCATGGCCGCCGATAAAGTCACGCAACTGCAAGCCACGCGCGCGTACTTGCGCAACGTCAAGCTGTTCGACATTCGCCGCTATGTCGCACGCGGAACTGACTATTTGAATCCCGAGTTCGCCGATATGGCTGGGCGACTACGCGAAGAATGGGCCGATGCCTACCCGGGGCGATTGCCGCTCACGGCGAGCAACATCAGCCAAGTCACGACGCTGCCGATCTATGATTTCTCACGACTCGAAACGGTCGAGCGCAAGCTAACCAACGTGCTGCGGCAGTCGGTGTTTCAACGACTGTTCGACGAGATCACACGCAACGCCAAGAACAATGTCGAACGCCAAACCGCCGTGATCGAATTCGGCCACAAGTCCGTGCGACATACCGAGTACATTCAGCCGCTGACGTACGATCTTGAAGAGCGGGCGCGAACCGGTCGTTTTGTGTACAACGGCATGGGCGTGCTCGATCCGTTGGTATTGCTTGAGCTTGCCGAGGGACGTTGCGGACAGGTGAACAAGCTCAACGCCGATCTGTGGCACGCCTTGGGTTTCCGCGCCCGGTTGCTGGGCGTAAATTCGCACACCTCAGGCGAAGTGTTTTACGAAGGACAGTGGCATTACAACGACTCCGGCGCATTTGGCGGCGATGATGTCCCCCTGATTCCGATCAGAGCCGGTAGCAGCACACTCAAAGTGCCATCATTCCAGGAACTGCGGCAACGTCCCGACTTGGTCGATTTGCTACCGTTCTACACCGGCGTTATGGGCTATGTAGGCAATCGATTCCCTGGCGCCTCCTCTCCCCGATACGCATCACCATCTTTTTTCGACAACATGGGCGATGTATACACCTACTGTGAGAAGACTGCCATCGGCGATGCCCAAGCTCAGAACTCGCGCTACTACGGCTGGGACAACTATTTCCTAACACCCATCGATTGGATCACGCGCCTTCCATCCGTGACGTTCGGCACTCAGCCGTCGCCGGCATATATCAACGACGTGAGCGTCACGGGCAACGGCTCGCTTGGCGGAACGGCGACGATCGGCTGGCGGGCCTCGTACGACAACTATCGTCAACGGCTCGATAGCAGAGGCAATCCGCTGTTCGATGCCAATGGCCGCAAAATCCTCGATTGGCGGTCGCCGACCGGCAGCCACGCGATTTATAGCGATGTCGTAGGTTACCGTGTGTTCGTCAGCACCACGAGTCGCGGCTGGAACTACAACGAGTATCAAGGGACCGACAGTGTCGCGCCGGCGGTAAAAGTCTTCAAAGCCAACAACGCCCTGTGGACGCCCGCGATGTACGACGCCCGTTACACCCCAGCCCCGCGCGATGTGATGACGGTTTTCGCCCCTGCCAAGTCGACCACGCTGGGCGGTCAGGAGCAGGTGCAACTGCAACTGCCCGGCAGTGGCACCTATTACGTGAGCATCATGGCCGTCGATGCGCGCGGCTTGGCGATCGGCAAGACGAATTACATGCTCAGCGAAGAGATTAAAATCACGATTTAGTTTCGGCCAGCGCTCTGAGCCTCCACTGGCAACACGTGCCGGTCCAAAATGGAGGATAAAGTTCCAATTCGGACGATGCCCTTCAAGCGACTCCTCAGCACCCGCAAATAGCTCATTTTTCAGAGCATTGCAGTGCCGAGAGTCATCGCAAGGCCGTCCGCATTCTTATGGTCATTCGCTAATTGCCTCACCCTGCAAGCCTCCTAGCGAAGTATCCTCGCTCGTTATACACCACTTTTCACTTGAGAGTGAATACTGCTTGAATCAAGCTATTAAGCAGATCGATAAAGCTTGAGGGGAGGCGGACAAGGCCTTGGACACTGTGTGGAACGTAGTTACTAAGCTCACTCTGAGGCGACTCATGGCGTTCTGGATCAAATGGTTGAATTGGCTGACTGGTTGCGCGCGCCCACATTGCGGAGGGCATCGTCGAAATAGATTGGCGACGCGACGATTCCAATTTGGCGAACGGCTCGAGGATCGACGAATGCTCGCCGTGGACCTGCATTTTTCTGCTCCAACCCTCGTTGAAGCGGCCGGCACGGCAGTGTTAACGGCAACGGTCGAAACTGCCTCCGCCCAGCCGATCCAGGTAAATCTCAGCCTTAAGGGCACCGCCATCGCAAATCAAGATTACCGAATCAGTCCCGCAACGATTACCATTCCTTCCGGTCAACTCAGTGGCTCTGTGACCATCAGCGGTATTGAAGACTCGCGAAGCGAAACGGACGAACTGATCGAGGCGCACATCGCAAGTGTTATGGGCACCACCGAACAATGGACAGGGCAGCCAGCATACTTGACGATCATGGACAACTACGATCCGCTCACGATCGCGGGAACTGCCGGAAACGACACACTTGTCGTGGTGCTCGGCGCAAAGTCCTTCGACTATCGTCTAAATAACGACAAGACCATTACCGTTGATTACGCACAATCGAGTTCGCTCCGCTTCAGCGACAATGTCGACGCCGGCCTGGATACAATTCTACTGTACCTTAACGCAACAGGATCATACGTTTCTTTAAAAAAGGATTCAATAACCATTGAAGGGGCGACCCCCTTTGATTTATGGAACGATAATATCGAAAAGCAATACATCAACGGAACTGCGAAGGACACGGCCTTTATCGAAGGAACAACCGGTAATGACACCTATTGGGGAAGGCCGTCTTACAGCGTATTGACCGCGGGCAATTTGTTAGCCCAGGTTTCCGGCATTCGAAAGGTTTCCGTCAATGGTCACGGCGGAATTGATTCGGCCTACCTGTATGGCAACGGCACAACTAGCGTCGATAGCTTTGTGGCGGGAGCCTTTGAATCCGTCTTTTACAAGCAGTCTAGAATCAAAGGTGATAAGACTCTCGATTTTCGAAACTCGGTCAGCGGATTTCGGTATGTATCCGCCTATGCGGATGACGTTCGCGACACCGCAACGCTACAGGATGTGGAGCACGAAGATGATTCCCTATTCGCAAATGCCTCGCTGGCCCGCATGAATGGGACTCGCAACTCACTGTACCAGAATACCGCGGTCATGTTTCGGGCGGTACGTGCAATCTCGCGGGGCGGTAATGACACCGCCACCTTAAACGACTCGCCAGGCGTCGATTACTTGGTCGCAAACAATGTTCGAGCACGCATCGCGTACGCTGGCAAAGGCTTTGTCGAGGCCTCTGGGTTTCGAGACGTTATCGCAAACTCGCCGTGGAACTTCACGTATGATATTGTCGCGCTTTCCGACTCCTGGATCGCCGACATTGACAATACAAGCTCTCACATTCAAGAGCGTACACGCGACGATTACCTGAACATCAAACGCGGCACGGTGCAGATGATCTATGGGAACCGTAGCGTATTAGTCCAGGGCTTTGAGAGCTTGAGCGCACACGCGACAAACGGAGGCCTAGATACCTATACTATCGAGACAACTTGGTTCACGCGTGCCTCAATCACCGGTTTTGTCAGCGAATACGCACTTGGTTCGGCACTTATCTCACAGTTGCAGACTACTCGCGCCTATCTTCGGAACTCCAATTGGTTCGACGTGCGTCGTTACACGCGGAGAGGGACGGACAGCTTGAATCCCGAGTTCAGCGATGTGGCAAGTCGCCTTCGCGAGGAATGGGCTGACGCTTTCCCGAACGCTGGGCCACTCACGGCAGGCAACGTCAGCCAAGTTTCGGCGCTCATGATCTACGACTTCTCCCGGCTGGAAACGGTCGAACGGAGACTTGCCAACATCATCCGCCGATCAGTCTTTCAGCGATTGTTTGACGAGATTACCCGTAACGCTCGCAACAATGTTGAGCGGCAAACGGCCATCATCGAGTTCGGTCACAAATCCGTGCGACACACGGAACTCATACAACCACTGTCCTATGACTTGGGAGAACGTGCACGTAGCGGAAGGTTCATTTACAATGGCAGAGGTGTCGCTGATCCGCTCGTATTGATCGAGCTTGCCGAGGGACGTTGTGGTCAAGTCAATAAGCTCAACGCCGATCTGTGGCATGCTCTCGGCTTTCGAGTCCGGCTTCTGGCCGTCAATAGTCACACTTCGGGTGAAGTGTACTATGAACGACAATGGCACTTTAACGATTCCGGAGCGTTCGGTGGTGGCGATGTGCCGCTAATGCCAATATCCCCGGGCAGCGCCACTCAAAAGATTCCTTCTTTTGAAGAAATGAGAAGCTCGCCTGACATCGTTGATCTGCTTCCCTTCTACGTCGGCGCCTATTCTGGCAATCAATTCCCCTTAGGCACTTCGCCTCTCTATGCTTCGACGGCTTATTTTGACAATCTCGGGGACAGTTACTATTACGCAGAAAAGAATGCTGCAGCCGACGCCAACGCGCAAAACTCTCGATACTACGGCTGGGAATATTACACCATCACGCCTGCCACTTGGGTTAATCGCGTTCCAAGGGTGGATTTTGGCACTCAACCATCGCCAGCCTATATCAATGCAGTGAGCGTCACGGGCAACGGCTCGCTTGGCGGTACCGCGACGATTGGCTGGCAGGCTTCGTTCGACAACCTTCGTCAGCGGCTCGATAGCAAGGGCAATCCCGTGCTCGACGCCAACGGTCACAACATCCTCGATTGGCAGTCGCCGACCGGCAGCCAGGCGATTTATAGCGATGTCGTAGGTTACCGTGTGTTCGTCAGCACCACGAGTCGCGGCTGGAACTACAACGAGTATCAAGGGACCGACAGTGTCGCGCCGGCGGTAAAAGCCTTCAAAGCCAGCAATGCCCTGTGGACGCCCGCGATGTACGACGCTCGTTATACTCCGGCGCCACGCGATGTGATGTCCGTCTTCGTCCCTGCCAAGTCGACCACGCTGGGCGGTCAGGAGCAGGTGCAACTGCAGCTGCCCGGCAGTGGCACCTATTACGTGAGCATCATGGCCGTCGATGCGCGCGGCTTGGCGATAGGCAAGACGAACTACATGCTCAGCGAAGAGATCAAGATCACGATTTAGTCGGCCCGTTTTCGGCATGTTCGCCTCTAGCCGATACCCGGTCGGGTCGCGTAAGCTGAAGAGGTTCACGCCTCGATTCGCGTTGTTTTCGTCGCCCGTCGCCCCCCCGCCCATGCCCCGCGCACTCATCACCGGTATCACTGGCCAAGACGGCTCTTACTTGGCCGAGTTCCTGCTCGAACAAGGCTATGAAGTTCACGGCATGGTGCGCCGCGCGAGCACCGAAAGCTTTGAACGGATCACACATCTCGCCGGCCGAATCACGCTGCGTCAGGCCGATCTGCTCGATCCGCTGTCGATCATCAACATGGTCAGCGACGTGCGGCCCGACGAAATCTACAATCTGGCGGCACAAAGCTTCGTTCCCACGAGTTGGTCGCAACCGCTGCTGACCAGCGAGTACACGGCGCTCGGCGTGACGCGCGTACTTGAAGCGATTCGCTTGGTGGATCGCTCGATTCGTTTTTACCAAGCAAGCAGCAGCGAGATGTTTGGCCGGGTGCAAGAAGAGCCGCAAACCGAACGGACGGCGTTCTATCCGCGCAGCCCGTACGGCGTCTCGAAGGTGTATGGCCACTGGATCACGGTTAACTACCGCGAGAGCTACGACTTGTTTGCCGTCTCGGGCATCTTGTTCAATCACGAGTCGCCCCGACGTGGCAAAGAGTTTGTGACCCGCAAGGTGTCGTATGCCGTGGCGCGGATCAAGCACGGACTGCAAGACAAACTGCGGCTCGGCAATCTCGACGCCCAACGCGACTGGGGCTATGCCGGCGACTTTGTCCGTGCGATGTGGCTGATGCTCAAGCACAACCAACCGGTCGACTATGTGATCGCGACCGGCAAGAAGCACTCGGTCCGCGACCTGGTGCAACTCGCGTTTGACCGCGTAGGGCTCGACTGGCAGAAGTACGTCGAGATCGATCCGCAACTGCTGCGTCCGGCCGAGGTCAACCACCTGTGCGGCGATGCCAGCAAAGCCCGAGTCGAGCTCGATTGGTCGCCCCGCGTCAATTTCGAGCAACTCGTAGCGATGATGGTCGATGCCGACATGTCACTCGTGGCACGTGAGAAAGCGGGGGCTGATCGGATGGCCCAGTAATGCTTCGTTGGGACGTTCGATTATTTGACGTAAGGTGGGTCGGCGTGAGAGACTAAAACAGGTGTGCGCCGCCCTGCGTTCCGAGTTTTGTGATCGAGCCCCTCCATGACAAGCTCTTTCCTGCCGCCGATCTCGCGCCGCGCGTGGCTGCAAACCGCGGCCTCGGGTTTTGGTTATCTCGCGTTCTCCGCCTTGGCCGCGAGCGATCCGCTCCGCGCTGCTGAGGAAAAGCAGAGCGTCTTGGCGGCGAAGCCACCGCAGTTCAAACCGCGTGCTAAGCGGGTGTTGTTCTTGTGCATGGATGGTGGTCCGTCGCATCTCGACACCTTCGACTACAAGCCCCGACTACAGCGCGACAACGGCAAAGAGATTGGCTCGGGCCGAGTGCCCAACGGTTTGCTGCTCGCCTCGCCGTGGAAATTCCGTCAGCACGGCGACAGCGGCCTGTGGATCTCGGACCTGTTTCCGTCACTCGCCAAGCAGACCGACAAGCTGTGCGTGATCAACAGCATGCAGACTGACTTGCCCGCTCACACGCAGGCATTCTTGCAGATGCACACGGGCACGGCCCAATTCCCGCGTCCGTCGCTCGGCGCGTGGACCCTGTACGGCCTGGGTACCGAGAACGAAAACGTCCCCGGCTTCATCACGATCTGTCCGCCGGTCGCGAACGGCGGCGCGCAAAACTACGGCGCTTCGTTCCTGCCCGCGATCTATCAAGGAACACGCATCGGCGCGCCGAACAAGCCGCTGACCGAGAGTTCCGTAAGCAACTTGACCAACAAGGCCCGGTCGGTCGACGCCCAGCGCGTGCAGCTCGATTTGATTCAGTCGCTCAATCGCGCAGTGATCGCACGCGAGCAACAACAACCGGGCATCGAAGGGCTCATCGAATCGTACGAACTCGCTTTTCGCGTGCAGAGCGAGTTGCCCAAGCTCATGGATATCAGCGGCGAAAGCGCGGCGACTCACAAGCTGTACGGGCTTGATGACAAAGCCACCGAGTTGTTCGGGCGACAATGTCTCGTTGCGCGGCGATTCCTCGAAGCCGGTGTGCGCTTTGTGGAACTCTGCTACGGCAACTGGGATCAGCACAATAGCTTGCTCGAACTTCACGGCAAACACGCGCGAGCCACCGACTTGCCGATCGCGGGCTTATTGCACGATTTGCACAGTCGCGGTCTGCTCGACGATACGGTCGTGGTCTGGGGCGGTGAGTTCGGACGCACGCCGTATGCTCAACGCGGCGATGGTCGCGATCACAACCACAAGGGCTATTCGATGTGGATGGCCGGCGGCGGCGTGAAGCCCGGTGTCGCCTATGGCAAGACCGACGATTATGGCAGCGAAGCGGTCGAGAACCCCGTGCATATTCACGATTGGCACGCAACTCTGCTGCACCTGCTTGGTCTCGATCACGAAAAGCTCACCTATCGCTACGCCGGTCGCGAGATGCGGCTGACCGATCAAAAAGGCTCGGTCGTTCACGGGCTGCTGGCGTAGACGGGGCAGACTTTGGCAAACACACCGCTCATGGAACACTGCCCGGAGTGCGGCCATTCGTCGACCGTCGCTTACTGGCCATCGGTAAACGACAGTCATTTCTCGCTACGGCAATGTCTCGGCTGCCAGCTAGTGTTCACATCGCCTTGGCCGAGCGACGAGGAATTGGCGGCAGCGTATCGCAGCGAATATTATGGTCCCGAGAGCCGCCGCTTCTGGCCAATCTTGGAACGCATCGTGCAAGCATTTCGCGACCAACGTGCGCGGCAGATTGCGAGTCTCGTGCCACCCGGGCGTGCGCTCGATATCGGCTGTGGTCGCGGTTGGACTCTCGCCGCGCTCCGCGCTCGCGGCTGGCAAGTGCAGGGGGTCGAACTCAACGCCGCAGCCGCTCGGCATGCACAAGAAACCCTCGGCATCGACGTCACGCTCGGCGGGTTCGACCCACAACAGTTTGCCCCCAAGTCGTTCGACGCCGTCATTCTCTGGCATGTGCTCGAACACTTGCGTTCACCGCGCGAGACACTCGCTGGCATCTCCCGCATCCTTCGGCCGGGCGGCGTATTGGCCCTGGCGGTACCCAACCGTGCGAGCTTTCAGGCCGCTTGGACGCGTGAGGCGTGGTTTCATCTCGATCTGCCGCGACACTTGTGGCATTTCTCGCGTGACGACCTGCACCGACTCTGCACGCAGCACGGCTTGCAGATCGCGGTCGAACGCCATGCTTCGTGGGAACAGAACCCCTTCGGCTTGGTGCAAAGCCTGCTCAATCGCGTCGGGCTGCCCCACAATTTGCTTTACGATCTGATCCGTCGCGAGTCCGCCCGGGGCATCGTGCGACCCTGGAGCACCCATTTCACCAGTTCGCTACTCAGCCTGCTCGGCGGCACCGCTTTGTTACCCGCCAGCATCGCGATGTTATTGCCTGAACAGATATTCCAGCGAGGCGCGACCGTGGAGATGGTGGCGATCAAGTCGGCTTAGATCGTGAGCAAGCCAGAAGCCGTTGGTCTATCGTCCGAATATTTCCACGACGCCATAACTCCACCTTTCCGCATCAAGTCGATACTTTCGGCCACTCGAGACGATTTGGCGATTCGGTCTCATCTAATCGTTTGCGCAGGTGGAATGCCCCCGATTCTTGTACCAGGGGTTATGAGAGTAGGGTTTGGGTAAGGGGTTCCGCAGTGTGCTGCTGGAGTGAGGGCGGAGGCGTAGCCGCAGCCCGAACGGAAGCAGCACACTGCGACGCAAATTCCGACGGGGTCAGGTAACCAAGACTGCTGTGAGGACGCTCTTCGTTGTGCTCCTTCAATCGTCGAGCGGCGAACCAGCGTGCCTCGGCCAAGTTCTCGAACTCCTC